>JAWCKT010000013.1:0-17182 GCA_038851515.1 Hadarchaeum sp. (SeqCode) | reverse complement strand
GAAAACTACGCCGGATGCCGGGTGTTTGTCTGCTGGGTGAAACTCACGGGATGCTCGTTGATCACCGTGCGGCGCAGGCGGTTCTTCAGGTGGTGCTGAAGGTGCTGGGTCTGAACATCAGCCTGGAAAACCTGCAGCAGAGGGCGAGGGAAACGGAGCAAATGATTGAGCGGGTTCAGCGGGAAATCGTGAGTCGCGAAGAGATGATGAAGAAACGTGAGGAGGAAGAGTCCTGGTATATCGGTTGATTTCTTCTATTGGCGTAGTCTTTTCATTTTCCTTCAAAATTTAAATTGGGCTGTGGTGGTGGCTTGACTGAGCTCAGGAGTTATGCTGCGGATTTTCACATTCACTCGAAATATTCGGGCGCCACCTCTAACCAAATGGATGTGAGCACGATAGCGGCGCAGGCCAAGCTCAAGGGGCTCACCTTTGTTGGAACTGGTGATGTCTTTCACCCCTCTTGGTTCCGGAGCTTGAAGGAGGAACTGGTTGAGGTGGCCGAGGGGACATTTGAGCACCGGCGCTACGGGACTAAATTTATTCTTACAGCCGAGGTCGAGGATAGGAACCGCGTGCACCATGTCATCATTTTACCCTCCTTCTCCACGGTTGAGAGCGTTCGCGAGGAGCTGGCCAAGCATTCCAAGGACATCGACAGTGATGGCAGGGCACACATCGAGCTGAGCGCTCAGGAGATTGTCGAGATCGTGGCCGCCCACGACTGCCTGATCGGACCTTCACACGCTTTCACACCTTGGACCAGCGTCTACAAGGAGTTTGACAGCCTCAGGGATTGCTATGGTGATAAACTCGGCTCGGTCAGCTTCCTTGAGTTGGGGCTGAGCGCGGACAGCGACATGGCGGACAGAATTACCGAGCTGGCTGATCTTACCTTTCTTTCTAACAGCGACGCTCATTCACCTTGGCCGGACAAGCTGGGCAGGGAGTTCAACCGCTTGGGGCTGGCCGAGCCTACTTATGCTGAGATCGTCAAGGCGATCAGGCGAGAGGATGGCAGGCGGGTGCTCCTTAATGTTGGTTTCGACCCTCGTTTGGGTAAATATCATGTTACCGCCTGTTCCCGTTGCTTCAAGCAGTTCTCGATGGAGGAGGCTGTTAGGTTGAGGTGGAAATGTGATGACTGTCGGGGTTGGATAAAGAAGGGAGTCATGGATAGGGTGAATGAGCTAGCGGACTATCCTGAGCCCAGACACCCGCCCCACCGCCCGGAGTACCTGAGGATAGCGCCACTGGCTGAGGTCATCGGGCTGGCCACCGGGGAGGATCCCCACTCACCCAGCGTTCAGTCAGAATGGGAGAAGCTGGTGACGTGCTTTGGTGACGAGATCTCGGTGCTGGTGGATGTCTTTCCCGAGTTGCTTCTGGAGGTCACCAGCCCGAGAATAGTAGAGGTTATAAAGTCGTTCAGAACAGGAACATTAAGGGTGGTTCCGGGCGGAGGCGGACGCTATGGCCATCTGGAGATCGGAACGGAGGTGGCTAGGAAGCTGCCGCCGAAGCCTCAGAGAAAACTCACGGAGTTTGGATCATGAAGGTGGATCAGAATCTCTGTGTCCGGTGCGGTGGATGTGTGGGTGTATGTCCCTTTGACGCCATCGAGGCAACTGACGGCGTCGTCGGGCCGAACCAGAGGTGTACCGACTGTGGTATCTGCGCTAGGGCCTGTCCTATGGGGGCGATTAGGGTTGAAAGAAAGCTATGATGTGGTCGTCGTCGGCGCGGGGCCGGCAGGATCGGTGGCGGCCTATTCAGCGGCCAAGGCAGGGACAAGCGTTCTGGTGCTCGAACGCCGCAGGGAGATCGGGGTGCCAGTGCAGTGCGGGGAGGCTCTTTCAGAGGATGTTCTTAAAGAGATGAATATCAAGCCTGACCCGAGCTGGGCGGTGAACCCCACCAACTCGGTGAAGATAGTTTCTCCTTCAGGCATAGCCGTTCGCATCTCAGAGCGCAGGGTGACGGGTAAGGTCGGCTACATCTTGAATCGCAAGATTTTTGATAAGTACTTGGCTCTCAGGGCTGCTGAAGCTGGCGCCGATATTCGGGTTGGGACTTACGTAGATGGCCTGATGTTGAAGGATGGTAAGATCTGTGGGGTTAAGGCCAGAGGATTTGAGGGTAACCTTAAGGTTGAGAGTAAAGTGGTGATAGCCGCCGACGGTGTCGGCTCCAGGGTGGCTCGCTGGGCCGGGATGAACACGGCGATAAAGCTGGATGATTTTGAGAGCGGCGTCCAGTTCCAGATGGTGGGAGTTGATTTTGAGTCGCCGACGATGCTGGAGTTTTACCTCAGCAGCAAAATAGCTCCGGGAGGCTATGCCTGGGTGTTTCCTAAAGGAGAACATTTGGCCAACGTGGGTCTGGGTGTCTTGGGCAGCCGGGCCGAGCGAAGGGCCATTGATTATCTGCGTGATTTTGTATCAAGTAATCCCGCTCTGGCAAAGGGCAAGGTGGTCGAGATAAATGCCGGGGGCATCCCTGTTTGCGGGCCGCTGAAACAGACGGTGAAAGACAACGTGGTTCTGGTGGGAGATGCCGCCCGTCAGGTCAACGCCCTAACTGGTGGAGGCATTGATTCTGCCATGCGAGCCGGACAAATTGCAGGAGAAGTGGTGGCAGAGGCGGTCAAAGAGGGGGACGTTTCTGAGAAAAAGCTGAAGGAATATGATAAGCGATGGCGGGAGAAGATGGGCAAGTCGCACGAGAGGTACTTTAAGGCGAAGAATGTGCTTTTGAGTTTGAGCGATCGGGAGCTCGACCAGCTTGCCGAGACGCTTTCCAAGGTGGACTTTGAGAGGATCAGCTTAACTGACATGCTGAAAGTGTTGATAAAGTCACACCCGAAGTTGCTGTGGAAGCTCAAGGGTTTAGTTTAAGTTATCCTTCCTTTAGCAGTTTTTTCCACAGAATTGCGACTGAGACCAAACCGATTATTCCGGATATCAGAAACGCTGAGGTTGGACCAAATGAGTCGGCGATGGCACCCCCCACGCCCGGGAAAACTCCCCAGCCGATCGATGTGACCAAGTTGAAGATGCCCATCAGGTAACCAGCACCACCACCTGACTTGGAAAACGCGCTCAGGACAGAGGGATACAGCAGCCCTTCCGATATTGCCAGCGGTATTAGAAGTACCGTCAGCAAGATGGCGTCGGATGCCAAGTAGAGGAAGAAGAAGGTGAGAGAGACGCCGAGCAATCCCGCCAGGATAACCGGACGGTGACCCACTTTGTCGGAGAGGGCGCCCATGGGGGTGAAAATTATTGCCCGGATCAGGACAAAAAGGGTTATCAGTAATCCCACATCGAATGCCGACATCCCGAGACTCGTCGTCGCGTAAACGGGGACGATCGTGTTGATTATCGCCACCGTGCCCACATATATCAGGCCGGCGAAGCAAAGAGCCAATATCTTGGATGGATTTGGCTTGTCCACGATGGGCTGGGGCTCGATTTCCGGAATCTTTGTCGCCACAGCACCGGAGGCCAATCCCACCAGCCCCCAGAGTAAAAAGGTCATCTGGGCTCCCGCAAAGGAATAGCAGAAACCACCTATAATTGGACCTAGAGCAACACCGAAGCCCCACCATCTGCCGTAGGACCCCATCGCCCTGCCTCGGGCATCGATTCTTGAGCTGGCGATTATTGCCACTTGGACGTTTATCCAGAGGACGGTTTCAGTTAGTCCCTGAAGAAACCTGAGAGCCAACAGCCAGGGAATCGATGGGGCGAAAGCGTAGAGGGCCATCACAATCGCGGTACTGAGGAAGCCCCCGACGATGAATTTCTTCTTCCTATAGTTATCGCTTGCTCTACCCACGGGCAGCGAGAAGATTGCGCCGAGGACCACGTAAGCGACGCCAAGCATCCCAATCTCAGTGTAGCTGGCGCCGAGGCTGCTGGCGTAAAGCGGGAGGGCTATGGCCGAGCCGCCCATCGCCATGGACATAAGGAAGACAGCAATCATCAGCCAAGACATATTTTGTAAATGGGATTTTTTCCAAATAAATTTATTAACTCAGGTTCAGAAGGTCGCAGTGTGATGATGCTGGAAACCCCCATTGTTATCGTTAACTTCAAGACCTACCCTGAGGCCACGGGTGAAAATGCCGTCAAACTGGCTCGTCTCATCTTTGAAGTAGGAAAGGACCATGGTGTTTCGGTGGCCGTGGCACCTCAGGCGGCTGACATCTATAGGATTGCTTGTCGCGTAAAGATTCCCGTCCTTGCTCAGCATGTGGATCCGGTCAGGCCGGGTAGGAACACAGGGTGGATAACTCCTGAATCGATAAAGGCGGCTGGGGCCGTGGGCACTTTAATCAATCACGCGGAGCACAAAATTTCTATAGATCAGATTGCCGGTGTCGTGGCTCGAGCTAATGAGATTGGGCTGTCCACGGTGGCCTGCGCCGCCGACGTAGAGGAGAGCCGGAAGATAGCCAAGCTTGGGCCGGAGATGATTGCGGTTGAGCCTCCGGAGCTAATCGGCACTGGGGCCCCTGTTTCTAAGGCGAAGCCTGAGGTGGTAACGAGGTCGGTGGGGGTGGTTAAAGAGGCCAATTCAAAGGTTAAGGTCGTCTGCGGCGCCGGCATAACCACCGGAGATGATGTGGCGAGGGCTCTGGAGTTGGGAGCTGAAGGGGTGCTGCTGGCTTCCGGAATTGTTTGTGCACAGGATCAGCGGGCGGCGATTGTGGATATCATCAGGGGCATGTTAAAGGGCTAGCCTCAACATTCCAAGTTTTTAGCAACGTATTTTTTCTTAGAGATTTACAGGTTGTTGGGCCGCCGTAGCTCAGCTGGCAGAGCGATCGCCTTGTAGCTGTGGCGGGAGAGCGATAGGTCGTGGGTTCAATCCCCACCGGCGGCTCCACTAACTCCCAAAAGCCGCCTCGCACCTAACTCCAAGTTCCCGGCAAATTGAGGTTATCTTCGAAGAGATCTTGTTTCGATAATCAGACCTTTGGGAGATTGTGGCTGGCACCCGCTCCGCTAGGCCGGGCTTCAGATTTTCCAGAACGGGACCCAGCCTTTCCATCACCCACTGTTTCAAATTGAGCTTATCATAGAGTATCTTGCTTTTCGTCTTTGCCGCGATTTCAACGATTTTTCTAAGGTTCTCATCATCATCGTTAGTTTCAGGAATTATTGGCCCGAGAAATATCCAAGTGTCTACTCCACGGCTGGAGAACTCCTCAACGACTTGAGCGCGCGCGTCAGGCGGTGAAGCCCTTGGTTCAAGCAGTCGCGCCAGTTCTTGGTCCATTGTGGTGATAGTTACCCCGACATCAAATTTTTTCGGCAGAATCAAGTCGGAGTCGCGCAGGACTAATTCAGATTTGGTCTGAATTGATACCGGAAAATCGTGCTGACACAGGATTTCAAGGCATTTTCTAGTCAGTTCAACGTTTTTTTCAATTGGTTGGTAGGGATCGGTCACCGTGCTCACCCCGACAGTTCCTGTTTTCTTGTGAGTAACTTCCCGGCTCAACACTTCTGCAATGTTTTGCTTTATCCGGACTTTTTTACCCCAACTCTCGGCAACTAATCTGTCCTTTAAAACTGAAGGGCTGTAACAGTAGACACAACCGTGTTCGCATCCGGTGTAGGGATTCAGCGAGTAGGTAAGCCCAGGTAATCCGCTGAGGGATAAAGCGGTGTGACAGCTGACGAAGATGTATTCCACAACCATCAAGAAAACTCCGTTATCTTTTTCTGATATAGGGATTGCTTCAGGAGCTGGCTATTCATGATCCAGTTTTTGAGTGGAATGGTAAGTTTAGCCATGGCGTGGTTTAGTGCTGCGTTGAGGTTGTCGAACTTCTCTGGATCACTCTTCAGCATTTGCCTGACGGATTCTCGCACGTTCCAGACGCCCACCGGCAGGATGTATCCCGGGTGAATCTCCCTCAGCACAAGGGCCGCCGCCTGCCGGTTCTCCTGAAAGAGCCTTTCCGCGACCGCCAGCCTGCTGGAGTAATAACAACCACCCACATCGGGATAGGTGTTTCTGCCCCAGTAGTTCTCGAAATCCCCCATCATTGCCGGTTCTCTGGCACCCTTGTCCGGGTTCCAAGTCGTCCCCGGGAACCAGGCCTCGATCCACTCAAAACTCCATTTTTCCGGCATCAGGATGGCTACATAGCGATTGTCCAGATAGCTGAAGGAATAGACCCGGTACTCATCTATGTTATTGTTCTGTTTTATTCGGTTGATGAGTTCTTGGGAGATGATCGAGTCCACGGCAGTGATGCTCCAGCGCGTGGGTACGAGTTTCCTGTTTTTTCCTAGTCCGAACATCCCAAGGCTGAACGCCCGCTGAATCCTGGTAACGTAAACACCGCTATCGTAGAGTTCCACCACCGCCCCGTTGGCCCTAAGGTCGCGGTCGTAAAATGCCTTCTCCAGTCTGCGGTCGACGCAAACGTCGGAGGCGTTGAAGGACCTTAGCGGCGCTGAAGGGCCGAAGGGTTGAATGTCGCTCCCGAGGGTGAGAACTCCTTTCGGGATCTTTGCTAGAACCACCTCGGCATCCACTGGGCTTCTGCCCAGCGCCAGCTCCTGAAGTGATTCCAGAAGACGCGTGCCGGTCTGTGCTTCGTGGATGTTGGCCATTGCCTTGCCGCGGATGAGTGAGAACCGGTAATCTATTATTTCCTGTATTCCCTTACCAATCCAGAGTTCCGGGGTGTCCAGAATCTCAGTGTTTCCGGTGAACGGCGGGACCATCGGACCAATGAAGACCTTAGGATATCCTAGACGGCCCACGAAGACTCCCGGCGGGGTGGAACCCTGAATGTGAGTGGATGTGATGCGCAGGGTTGTTTTTGCCAAGGATTGGGCCTTGGCTATTATCGGACAGCTGAGCTTCCCGCAGAGTCTCCGGCCACCTTTACAAAGGAGACAAAGCGAGTTCGCCCTAGCGACCCTGATCTCTCGGAAGGTGGTTAGCTCGTTGACCTGCTGGGGTGAAATTATATCACTCAACCAACTGGATAGAGAGGAGGGCATGTTTTAACCCGGTTTATTCGATTGAAATAGAACTATGTCCTCCTTTTAAAATAATTGCCGATGCCACACACGGTTCCAATTTCCTTTTAAGCCCTGCGGGCACTGTTTTTATGTAAGCGGAATTTTCGGCGTTTGAAATGTATGACTTTGAGGAAGCCAAGGTGAAGGAATTTTTGAAAAGGACAGGGGCCAAACGGGCGGCCTTACAGGTACCGGCAGGTCTCGCTCCGCATCTGCCCGAGATCATGAGACCCTTTGACCAGCTGGGTGTGGAAGCGGTAATAATGGCCGGCAGCTGCTACGGCGCCTGTGACTTGGCCGATGAGGCGGCAAAGAAGCTGGGCAGCGATGTGCTGGTTCACTACGGTCATGCCGACATGGGTCTTGAGTCGGTTCTGCCTACGCTTTTCGTGGAAGCTCGGATCAAGAAGAGCCCGCTTGAGTCACTTGAGCTGGCTCTTCCAGAACTGAAGTTCAAGCGAGCCGGTTTGGTTACCACGGTTCAGTACATCGGGCATCTGGAAGAGGCTGCCAATTTTCTCAACTTGCACGGGATTCAAACATTAGTTGGTGGACCGTCTACCAGGACAAGATACCCGGGGCAGGTTCTGGGATGCGATGCGGGCTGTGCTAAGGCCGTGGCACCGATGGTCGAAGGTTTCATCTACATTGGCACAGGTGAGTTTCACCCGTTGGGCGTTGCCCTCGCCACAGGAAAAAAGGTTGTCGCGGTCAACCCGATCTCCGTGGGTTTCAAAATTTTCATGCCTCAGCAGGATGAGTTCATCAGATGGAGAAAGGCCATGGTGGCTCGGGCGGCTTTGGGCAAAACTTTTGGCGTCATCGTGAGCACAAAGAAGGGCCAATCTCGTTTTAATCTCGCAAGTAAAATCGCAGGTATGTTGAAGAGAGAAGGGAAACAGGCCTACCTCTTGGCGGTTGATGAGATCTCCCCAGAAGTGATGAAAAATTTTGGCTTCGATGCCTTGGTCCTTGTCGCCTGCCCACGCCTCCCGATAGACGATGCAGGGCGATTTGATAGTCCGGTGTTAACACCATTTGAGGTATCGGTCATGCTGGGAAAATTGCCAATTGAGCCCTACCAAATGGATGAGATAGATAAGGAGGATATGGGATAAATCGTTTAAATGGAGCAATATATTGTTGGTGGGATGTTATGCCTGAAGTAAGTACTGGGGATTTCGTGGTACCGGGTGACTTCTTGGCCACGGCGGAGGAGTTTGTCCCGGGAAACGGTGCGTATGAGGAGAACGGGAAGATATATGCCGCAAACACTGGCGTGGTCCTGGTCGATGCTAGGACAAAACACATCTCTGTGTTTTCAAGGAGTGCTGGAGTGCCTACCTTGAAGAGGGGCGACATCATCATTGGCAGGGTGGATGAGGTAAGAGATCAGAATGCCACCGTTGTCATCGGTCGTCTGCGTGGCAGGGAGGATCGAGCACTGCCACCGCCGAATGTGGGTTCAATTCACATCTCGCAGACTGATGCCGGGTATGTAAAGGACCTTGGCCGGGAGTTTCGAGTCGGTGACATCGTGCGTGCCAAGGTCATCAACGCCAATAGGGAGCCCGTGCAGCTGTCCACGGTCGGCGAGGATCTCGGCGTCATCGTTGCTTTCTGTTCGAGGTGCCGAAGCCCGCTGGCCCGCCAAGGCAAGAAGCTGGTGTGCGATTCCTGCGGCAACGTGGAATTTAGAAAAATAGCGAACGATTACCGAAAAGGAGTGCTGTGATGACGAGGACCAAGCGGGTTCTGAACGTGCCAGTGAAGGACACGGCCCAGATGCTGGATCTCATGAAGAGGCTCGGGACGCTGGCGGCGGATCTAGAGGCGGTTTCTAGACCGGGGATGGTCAGAATAGTCCTGCACGGAACCGGAGAGGAGATTAAAGAGCTGAAGCAAAAAATTAAAGATTTCACAAAGGCTAAATAAAAGGGATTACAGGTAGTCTGGGTGGGGTAGATGGAGCTTGAGTTAATTGAGAAGGGGGAGGACAGCATCTTGGTAAAGATAATTGGGGAAGATCACACCTTTTGCAACATGCTGCGGGCGGAACTGTTGAAGGATGACAACGTGGTTTCTGCAGTCTACATGATTGAGCACCCCCTGACCGAGCCGCCAAAGTTTTACCTCAAGGTCAAGCGGGACAAGTCACCCGAAAAAATACTGATGGATGCAGCTGGACGTTTGGTTGAGCAGCTGGAGGATCTGAAGAAGCAACTCCAGAAAGAGCTTAAGAAATAATACAGATGTTCTCTTAGGGCTTCCTTTGCGCCAGGTCAAGTTTTGGCAGATAAAGCCGGAGATCAGGATTTTGGGCGTTGACGACGGTCCATTTGAGGCGGACTACCGTGGAAGAGTTCCACTTGTGGGAGCTGTCTTCAGAGGCGGGACTTGGCTTGATGGTGTCATGATTTCAGAAGTCGAGAAGGACGGGATGGATGTAACCGAGCGTTTAATCGAAATGCTGGGTAGGAGCCGCCATCTGGGTCAGCTCAGGGTTTTGATGGTCGACGGCGTTACCTTTGCCGGGTTCAACGTGCTGGACGTAAGGGAGGTCTTCAGGAAGACGGGCTTGCCGGTGATTGTCATCTCTAGGGAAATTCCAGTGATGGCAGATATTCGCAAGGCGCTGAAACATCTCCCCAAATGGAGGCAAAGGTGGAGGATCATCAGGGGGGCGGGAAAGATATATCCAGTGGCAACACAGAGCCAAGGCAAGCCGATATATATGCAGCCGGTCGGGATTAAGAGAGGAGATGCTGAAAAGGTGGTGAGGTTGAGTTCAACCCGCAGCTTGGTTCCAGAGCCTCTTCGGGTCGCCCACCTCATCGCCACGGCGATCGTTCGCGGTGAGAGCTATGGTCGGGTCTAAAAAAACGCGTCGATTCTTCAGGAGAGCTAAATCATCGTTGAGAAATTTTCTGAGACGCCCGGCAGTTAATGGAACGGTTGAGTTTCTGTTAATGCTAGGCATCCTCTATTTTGGTTTCACTGGAGTCATGATTTTGATTTTTCGAACCGATTCCTTCTGGAGAGGAGTAACCTCCCAGAGCATGAGTCATGAGGATGATTATTCTTGGCGCCAGTACTACATAGATCGGGGTATTGACACCTCTCAGTTCCCAATTCAGAGCGGCTTTGAGCGCGGGGACCTGTTGATCATCCAGGGTATCAGTTCCTTCTCTGAAATAAGGGTGGGCGATGTTGTCGTTCTGGATCAGGGCAGCGATGTGATACCGCTGGTCCACAGGGTCGTTGAGATATGGTATGAAAACGGATCACCCAGATTCATGACCAAGGGTGACGCCAACAGCCGACCGCTAACGGTTGAGGAGGCCAATCGACCCGAGCAGATCTTGGGCAAGGTCATCTTTGTCGTTCCCAAGCTGGGCTATATCTCGCTGTGGTTCCAAGGACAGTGAGAAAATGGCGAGACCAGCTTTAACGGTTGATCTGGTGATAAAGCTCCGTGGTGGCGTTGTTCTGGTCAAAAGGAAAAATGAACCCTACCAGCACAGGTGGGCGCTTCCAGGTGGTTTTGTGGAATATGGGGAGAAAGTGGAGGACGCTGCGGTCAGGGAGGCATTGGAGGAGACCGGACTCAGGGTGAAGTTGCTGGGCTTGGTCGGCGTTTATTCTGATCCCAACCGGGATCCGAGGGGGCACACGGTGAGTATCTGCTTTTTGGCCAAGAGGGCTGGTGGGAGGCTCAAGTCAGGCAGCGATGCTAGCGAGGTCGGGGTTTTCAGGAAGATTCCCTGGGGTGAGCTGGCGTTCGACCACGCGCAAATTTTAAAAGACGCAGGGTTCAAGTGAGCATATGCAATTTTGTCCCAAATGCGGACGGCTGCTGCTACCGAAGAAGGAGAAAGAGCAGGTGGTCTTGGTCTGCAGCGCATGCGGTCATGTGATCAGGGATGAGAAGGTGGAGGGCTATTCCGTTGTCAAAAAAACCACCACGTCTGAGGATATCTTGGTCGTGGAGGAAGAAACAAAGACCGGTTTGCCCTCAGCCAAGGTCCACTGTCCCAGCTGCGGCCACGATCGGGCCTACTGGTGGATGAGGCAGACGCGTTCCGCGGATGAACCGACGACACGTTTTTACCGTTGCGCGAAGTGTGGAAAAGTGTGGAGAGAATACGCCTAGTGGGATAATATGGAGGAAATTCAGCAGAGAAGGATGCCCGCCAGGCCGAGAAGGGTCGCCGAGATAAAGATAGGTGACGAGAGGGTTAGGGTCGTCGGGTTGGTGGTAGATAAAAGGGACTCGGAGTTCACCTTGGATGATGGTACCGGACGCCTGACGGTAATTTTTGATGATCCCGCAGTCGCTGAGGGCATAGAAGTGGGCTCCAAGGTCAGGGTCTTCGGAGCACCACTGATGGTATCTGGGGCCAGTGAACTACACGCGGACATCGCCCAGAAGCTGGACAAACTTGATTTAAATCTCTACAGAGAAGTAAGACAGGAGGCGGAGAAACTGGAGCGTGAGCTGGGGGAGGTAGAATATGGTCAGCGCTAAGATGTCGGATCCCAAGGTCTGGAAGACTTGTGTCGGAGCCATGGTTAATCTGATAGAGGAGGCGGCCTTCAGGTTTACCACCGAGGGCGTCAAGATGAAGGCGATGGATCCCTCTCATGTGGCGCTGGTGGACTTTGAGTTGCCCGCCGCTGCTTTTTCCGAGTATGCGGTCAAGCAACCGGTGACGCTTGGAATAAACCTGACTGAAATGGACAAGATACTTTCGCGGGCAAAGGCGGACGATGAGCTGATACTTGAACTTGATGAGAAGATGAATCGTCTGGCCATCGTTTTCAAGGGCGCCTCAACCAGACGACTGAGCCTGCCCCTCATTGACGTTCGGGAGGCGGAGCTGCAGGAGCCAAGGATACAGTTTACCGCCACGGCCGAGATACTCGCCGGGATCATTCAGGATGGACTCAAGGACGCCGAGCTGATCAGCGACAACGTGAGGTTCGAACTCAACGAGGAAGGGTTTTTTATCACCGCCGAGGGTGATAGAGGATCTACCGAACTCAAGCTCTGCAAAGGTGACAAGGGGCTACTGAAGCTCAGCGCTAAGGAGAGGGCCCGGGCCATGTTCAACATAAAGTATCTCACCGACATGACCAAGGCGGCCGGGTCTGCCGATGTGATAAAGATCAGCTTGGGGACCAACCTGCCCATTCAACTGGACTACCCAATAGCCGGAGGCGTGGGGAGGCTCAGGTTTTTGCTGGCGCCGAGGGTGGAATCTGAGTAGCCCCTCTGAAAAAGTTAAATCTGAAGACGCCGAAATAGCCTCAAAGCTGGTTGTTGGGGCTGGACTTGATCACTCCGGAATATTTGGCCGTGCTGGATCCGTTTGCAGACGAGGCGAAGAGGATCGTGGAAACATCGCCGCCGCTGGAGTCCCTACCGCCGGAGATAGTTGAGAGGTCAGTCCGGCGGGTGAAGTGGACGACCAAGGAGATGCTGGTTGAGCCGAGCTTGGATAGCATCCGGGCTGAGGTGCTTTCCTTTTACCTGATGTGCCAAGCGGTTGCTTCAGTCTCCTTTCCCGGCTCGCCAGAAGTCCGCCTGATTAGCGAGGCAACCCGTAACACGCTCAGGTACCGAATGTATGATCTTTTCAAGAGAGGGCAGGTGGACCTCTGCTTGAGTGCTGTCAAGCGCTCGATAAACTTGGTGGATTTGGAGATCGTAGAGACCATCCGGGTCGCCGGCTTTACCATACCTCGCGAGGATTTCTACCGCCTGCGCGACCTGAGGCTGGCGGAGGACGGGCTGGAGACGGTTGACGATAGAATTCTTCCCCAGTATCTGCCGAAGTATGCGGTGAGGTGGACCGACCTCGCTCCACTGCTCAGGCACCGGCGGAAGGAGCTGACCAAGCTTTATCTCGTCGGGGGCTGGGCGGTGATCACACCCCGGGATCTCTGGGACCTTTATGCTAATTTCATCAGCGTGAGACTGGAGGATTACGTGCAGTCTGTCTATGAGAGAATTCTGGAGTCGGGAGCCCAGCCGTCGGGAGTTCTAGCTAAGGTGGGCGAAAGGATTTCCTCGATGGTGCCTAGGGAAGTGGTGATTCGCGAGGGATTCACCCGCGGGCCGGCGGGCAGGCTTCGGCCCGAGTTCTTCCCGCCGTGCATGAAGCTGGCCTTGAACGGGGTCGGGGCCGGACTGAGAAACTACGCCATCATGATGATGCTCACGCCCTTTCTCTCCTATGCTCGGGTGGCTCCTTCTGGAAAGGTGGCCACGAGGATGGCTGACTTCATCAATGATATTTCTATAGTCAGGGATGAAATCGCTCCGCTTCTCTTTGATGCGGCGGAGAGGTGTAATCCCCCTCTCTTCAAGGATCAACCCCAGGAAAAGGCCGGTATTTTCTACCATATGGGATTCGGCATGACGACCGAGCCCACCCTTGCTGATTCCGGAAGATCGAAGTGGTACCGGACCCCCAACTGCTCTAAGATTCAGATGTCGGCGCCTACTCTCTGCAGGCCGGATGAATTCTGTCGCAAGGTGAAGAACCCGCTTACCTATTACTTCAGGAGGAAGTATGAGGCGTCGAGGGCGGAGTGAGGTGTCCGGATGATAATGCGCGAGGCAACTCCTGAGGAACGCCGGAGGTTTTACCTAGAGGAGTGGAACAAACGTGAGGTACCTGATTTTATACTTCACACAATTTCGATGAGGGAGTTTGGTTTCGACCTGGATGGTAAGGGACCCAATAACCGCTACAACCAGTTCTTGACGGTCGACCAGCTGGGAGATTTCCTGAGGAGCCGGGCGCCTTACTCCGCCTACGCTAGCGTGGCGCTCTATGAAAGGCCCTCGGCGCGGGAGGGCTGGCTTAAAGCCGAACTGGCACTGGACATCGATGCCAAGGATCTGCCGGTCAAATCTTGCGGATGCTCACCAGGTAGCGTCTGTGAAAGATGCTTGGATGAGGCGAGGCAGGTTGCCAAGCAGTTTGCCGAGGTTTTGGCGGGAGATCTGGGGCTCCGGAAGATAAATTTCGTTTACTCTGGGCGGGGCTTTCACGTCAGAGTCAACGATGAGTCGGTGATGACGCTTGAGGGCAATGAAAGGGCGCAGGTGGTGGACTATGTGACCGGCGGTGTGATTCCGTCCGATTTCACCATGGTGCTGGGCTATTCCAAGGTCTTCCGCGAGAGGCTGGAGAGGACCTTCAGTTCACTGAGGATGGAGGATTTGTTCGGAGTGAGGGGGATGAAAAAGTCGCTTGCTCAGCGGCTCATCCAAGAAAAGGAACGAGCCATGGAGATGATAAGAAAAGGGAAGCTGGATGAACTTTCCAGCTTAGAGGGCATGGGCCCCAAGACCTTCCGGAACCTTCTGGAGTTTCTAACTAAGCTGAATTCAGGTTTCACTGATGGCAAGGTCACCATCGACACCAAGAGGATCCTCAGGCTGCCTTCAAGCCTGCACTCGGGAGTAAGCATGAAGTGTCTGGTGGTTCAGGACATCGACAGGTTCAAGCTGGAGGAGGCGGTTCCTAAGTTTGTGAGGGAGGCTTCAGGATGATAAATTTCTCCCTTGAGGAGCTGGTCAGGATTTACCAGGGGGAGAAGAATTCGCGCGAGTTGGTTGAAATATCTGATGACTTCTATCAAAGCGTCGGTAGACACATCTCCATGTTGAATGCCGAGATTAGCCGTTCGAATGCCTTGAGGAGGGAGCTGCTGAGGGAGGAACTCCGGAACGTCGTCTTCATGGTTCAAGAGATTTACTTTACTCGACTCGTCAAAGCCATGGCGGCGGCTGTTCGGGGTCAGGCACCCGCGCCGCTGATTGAACGCGAGCGCTTCGCGTTCAGCGAGATCAGGCAGATTCTTGAAAAGCTCCATGCAGAGCTGGTGCAGCTGGCAGTTTCTGGTAAGGTTGAGGTCACCGTTCCAGAGCGGATAACGAATATCCTTTGCATCATGCTGTCCGACTTCCGGGAGAGGATCGTTGGTGCCGACCTGAAGAGTTACGGGCCTTTTGCTAAAGGAGAGATAGCCAGCTTGCCGGCGCTGAACGCCGAGATAATGGTGAAACACGGGCTGGCGAGGAGGATAACGGTAAAAGCCTAGAGCCGATATGCTTTTTGGGATGAAGTGCGGATGTTTGCGGGGGAAAAGAGATGATAATACCTAAGAAGATCAGGACCTACTGTCCTTCCTGTAAAAAACACACCGAGCATAACGTCGCCCAGCTGAAGAAGCGGGCGGCGCGACCGCTGAGCTGGGGCCAGCGCCAGTTCGCTAGGGTCACCGCGGGCTATGGCAGCCAGCCCAGGTCTGAGCAGAAGAAGTTCTCAAAGACTTCCAAAAAGGTGGTTTTGATGTTGAAGTGTACCACCTGTAAGAAGTCACATCCCTACAAAGGTTTCAGGAGCAAAGGGGTGAAGTTTGAGGAGGGATAGATTGACCGAAAAAAGGCGTTCAAAGTTCTTGGTGGTCAGGTGCAACGAGTGCGGTAATGAGCAGGTGGTCTTCAGCCACGCCAGCACTCCCGTCAGGTGCAACGTTTGCGGCAACACAATTTCAGTTCCCCGTGGTGGAAAGGCCGAGATCAAGGCTACCGTTTTGGGTGCTGTGGAGTAGGGGCAGATTATGGTCAGGTACAGATCTGAGTGGCCGTCGGTAGAGGAGCTAGTCTTGTGCACGGTGAAGAAGGTCTTTCCCCAAGGAGCGTTCGTAACGCTGGATGAGTATGGTGGGAAGGAAGGGATGGTCCATATTTCTGAGGTCGCGTCAGGCTGGATCAAGAACATCAGGGATCATGTTCGGGAGAACCAGAAGGTGGTATGCAAAGTTCTCGCGGTTGACCCGGCGAGGCAGCAGGTGGATCTTTCCATCAGGCGAGTCAAAGACGGCGAGCGCAGGTGGAAGGCGCAGCGGGTCAAGCTCAACCAGAGAGCTGAGAAGCTTCTGGAGCTGGCCGCGAACAAGCTGGGCAAGACGCTGGATCAGGCCTATGAGGAAATTGGGTTTAAACTGCAGGAAAAGTTTGGTGATTTGTACTCCGCGATGGAAACGGCGGGCAAGGACAGTAGCAGCCTCGTTGGCCTTGCTGACGAATCTTGGGTGAAGACCATCGCTGAGCTCGCCAAGGAGTCCATCCAGGCACCTTCTTACAAAGTCACCGGAAATGTGATCCTGAGCTCAACGGCACCTAACGGGGTGGAGGTAATAAAGTCAGCGATGATAAATGCCCGTGACTCCGTCAGGGATGAGGACATCAACGTGGAGATTTACTACGTTGGTTCACCCCGTTACAGGATTGAGGTGACGGCCCCTTCTTACAAGGCAGCCGAGAATGCGATGCAGCGGGCGGTTGAGATGATGATCGAGGCCGTGACCAAGGCTGGCGGGAAGGGAGAGTTCCAGAGGTCGGGTTGAAATGAGGATGAAAAAATGTAAGTCCTGTGGTGTTTACACCTTAAAAGATATGTGCCCGAGCTGTGGAGGACAAACCGTTTCACCTCACCCACCTAGGTTTTCCCCCCAGGATCCCTATGGCAAATATCGCCGGATGCTGAAGCAACAGGCGGGAGTTCCATGAAGGAGACGGTAATTGAAGTGCTGATCAAGCCCCGGCTGAAAAACCCGGTTTTGATAGGGGGGCTTCCAGGGATGGGCTACGTGGGCAAGTTAGCGGTGGAGCACTTGGTAGCGGAAATTAAAGCCAAGAAGTTCGCCGAGCTTTACTCACCCCATTTTCCGCACCAAGCAGTTGTTGAGAGTAATGGCTTGATCAGGCTTCCGAGAAATGAGTTTTACTGGGCTAAGGTGGATGGGAGAAGCCTAGTGATCTGGACCGGTGACGCCCAGTCGGTGACTCCAGAGGGACACTATGAGATCGTGGAGAAAGTTCTGGATTTTGTCGAGAAGCTGGGCGTCAGGCAGATGTTCACACTGGGCGGCTTTGCCACTGGGAAGTTTTCGAGGGCCCAGCCCAAGGTGGTTGCCATTGGCGATCCTGAGTTGCTCAGGGAGTTAGGCCCCCTCGGAGTTTCCATAGAAAAAAGGGGAGGACCCATCATCGGCGCGGCAGGGCTGCTGGTCGGGCTGGGCAAGTGGCGCCGGATGCCGGGTGTTGG
>JAWCKT010000012.1:13650-17587 GCA_038851515.1 Hadarchaeum sp. (SeqCode) | reverse complement strand
GGCCAAATTTTTCAGGGCAATGTCCAGCCTCCTTTGTGGTGAGGAATCCACGGCAATATAATAGGTGATGCCTCCATAACTGATACGCGTGGTCTCCTCACGTGGAGCTGAATTCTGAATGGCATCAACCAAAACCTGTACTGGGTTCTTGTTGGTCCTCTGTGCAATTATCTTAAAGGCATCTCGGACAATGTTGTAGGCCTTATGTTTCTTGCCCGTCGCTCCTGCCCCACGTATAGTCCTACCACCAAGCTTTCGGGCGCCGGGCCCAGATCTCATTATCTTGTTGATCAAACGCTCCACAACCGAAACGTTAGCTTTTCCAAACTGCTTGCTGGCTTGTCTCCCTCCAGTATGAAGAACAAAGGGAGCTTCCAAACTTAGATACTGCTTTATTCCCGGATCCTTAACCTCTATATTCTCGATGTCCCATTCTCCGAAGTATTTGAAGCCCAAGAGATCACCTAGTGGGTTTTTCCTTACGGCCTTTAACGAGTTCTTTGAGGGAAATTCCATTAACCTTAGTGACCTTGTAACGAACCCCGGGAATATCACCGTAGGCTCCACCCTTAGCTCCACCGATCCCCTCAACAATAACCTCATCGTGCTCATCGATAAAACCTATGGCGCCGTCTCCAGGTGCAAAAGCGGTTATCTGTCTGCCATTTTTAATCAGCTGGACTCTAACACATTTCCTGATGGCTGAGTTGGGCTGTTTGGCCTCAATTCCAACTTTTTCCAAGACAATGCCTCTAGCTTGGGGAGCTCCTTCCAATGGATCGGCTTTTTCATCTAATCTCAGCACGCGGCGTTTATACTGGGCACTCTTCCATCTAAAATGCTGTCTAGTGTCACGCAGCTTCCTTGCCGCAAACTCCCCTCTGGGCGCTTTCATATTTCATCACTTATATCAGTAGTTAGTGTTGAGGTTTTATAAATCATATAAGTATTACGTCGCTTATATTGTGATGTCTCTCAGCAAGTTTTTTCGCTATTTGAATCTTTTTGCCACCGCGTCCTACGGCCAAACCTTTATCCTGTAACTCCACACTGACCAAAGCTACTTTCTTTTCACCCTTCTCAACTATCTTAACACTCTGTACTCGCGCCGGCAATAACGCATTTTTCAAGAACTCCACCGGATCTTCCGAGTATTCAACTACTTCAATACCCTTTCCAATCAAACGTCTCGCCCTTTTAACCTTGTCTCCGCCGCGCCCCACAGCCATTCCAAAATCTCCTTTATTAACGACAAACGTCACGTTTCCGCCGAAATCATTTATGATACAATCGCGAACCCGTGCCCCGGTCAAGCCCTCAAAACTTGCTATGTAACGCATCTCCTCCGCTGTGAATTTTATGGTCATCTTCGCCCCTCTGTACTCAGGATGTTTGAGTCACCTGGATCCAACACTACCAGCATGTCCACAGAAAAAGGCTTACCGCAGGCTAGACCAAGTGAGGTGCTATCCCCTCCATACACGCGCAGCTCCACGCCGCTCAGATGTGAGTAATATTTTGCGTCCTCCAGAGCTTCAGGCGCGCAGTTAGAGGCGACTATTATCAGCTTAGCCTGTCCGCTCTTAAGGGCCTTTAGCGATCTCCTCGTCCCTATGATAACTTTACCGGTCGCCACCGCCTGGGATATCTTCTTACTTAGCTCCACCCTCATCCCTCCGCATCACTAGCTCAACCATCCCGGTACCAATCGGAATCGGTTGTCCGGCGATAACGTTCTCAATTATTCCATCAAGGCGATCGCTCTCACCGTGCACGCATGCGTCCAGCAGATGTTTCGTGGTAATCTCAAAAGAAGCCCTCGCCAGAACGCTGGCCTTCTCTCCGCTGACTCCGTGTCTCCCCACTTGACTCACTTCACCCGTGGCGGTCATTATATCTGCCACCAGCATGATGTGCCTGATGTCAACATCAAGCCCCTGCTCTTCCAGCGTCTTTACCGCCTCATTAATTATGGCATTTCTAGCCGCTTCTATTCCCAGCACGCTTTCAATCTCGTGAACGTTGTTGGTGGTTGTTCTAGTCGCATCTACCTCAGTCATCATCAAAATCTCAGCTAGGTTGGAGCCTTCGGTGTAAACCACGTATTCATCACCCTCCATTTTTACCACGACCCTGCTGATACCCTTCACGCCCCTGAGCGGCATCGCCCTTACCCGAGAAACCAGCCTTCGCAGCTCTGTAAGCGAAGCATTTTCGGGCTTTAGGCGTAGCTTGTAACCATCAATGGTTATATCCACCTTCGGTATTTCCCTCAAAACATCGGCGATTTTGGAGGGTGTCAGCTCCTTACGCTGCAAACGGGAACGATTTAAGGTTATTATGAAAACTGAATTTATGAGATCCACCTCGGTCTGGAGGGCCAAGTCTTCAACTGTGGTAAGCTCCACCTTCTGCGCGAATGCCCTAGCTTTCTCCTTGCTTTTAGAATATGGCTCTTTCAGATAGATGGTCATCAAAGCCGCGGATGGTGTCTTCCTAGCATCTATAATTTCAATAAGACGAGGTAAACCGAGTGTGACGTTAAGTTCAGCAACTCCGGCATAGTGGAAAGTCCTCAAAGTCATTTGGGTGCCAGGCTCACCTATCGATTGTGCCGCAACTGTGCCGACCGCTTCGCCTGGTTCCACTAGGGCCTTCTCATAAGCCTCCTTGACGCCGTCTATTATCTCCCTGAGCTGTTCCCTAGTTATGGCCCTCTCTTTACTTACGCGAATCAAACTGCTCTGCAGCTCGTGAAGAATCGATTCCGGCAGCTCCGCCTCCAGCTTGGCGATTTCACTTTTGATAGTCTCAGGTGAAACTCCAACCATACCATCACCCAAGCACCCTGTCAATAAGTTTCCCGACGTTAACCGCTTTCCCACGGTCACTGCGTGCTGGATCTACTCCGTCCTCCCCATAAGTGAACTGAATGATGGCGCCTCGATCGTCCCTAACTGTTCCATCGTACTCGACCCGGAGATCTTGGAGAGCATTAATCAACCTTCTCTGCATATAACCGCTCTGAGCCGTCCTCACCGCCGTATCGACAAGTCCCTCTCTACCTCCCATAGCGTGGAAGAAGAACTCCAATGGTTGAAGACCATCCTTATAGCTGGAGCTGATGAAACCACGAGCGTCAGCGCCTAGATCTCCTGGCTTAAAGTGTGGCAGGGTCCGGCCCCGATAACCACGACTCAGTCTCTCCCCACGCACCGACTGCTGGCCAACACAGGCTGCCATCTGGGTGAGGTTCAGCATGCTGCCTCTGGCCCCGGTTCTCGCCATGATAACGGCATGATTATCCAACCCCAAAAATTCCTCCGCCGTCGCGCCTGCCTTGTCCCTGCTCTCGGCTAAAACCTCCATTATTCTCATCTCCAAAGTCTCCCGAAGCGATCTTCCGGGTAGTGGCTCCATTTCGCCTGAGTTATAGATTTCAATTAATTCATTTACTTTCTTCTTGGCTTCCTCTATACCCTCGACGATTCTCTCCTTTGCCTCCGGAGGTATGTCCTCGTCATCGATGCCTGTGGTAAAGCCCAACATCATTGCGGCTGCTATCGACAACTTAGTAACTCTGTCTAGAAATTCACGCGCGGCATCTGTTCCATATTCCTTAACTATCCTGTCCAATATCTCGCATCTGTCAAGAGCCTTGAAACTATTTGCATCTATCACGCCCGTTAGCAACTGTCCCTTCCTTATGGTAACATAAGCATCTATATCACAACCTTCCTGTTTACACCTAGCGCAGTTTTCACATATCTTGGCCTTAAAAGTCAAATTAAGGTCCTTGGGTAACAACATGCTGAAGATCTGTTTTCCCGTCCAGTATTCCACTCCCCTCTCCTTAACAGCGGGCTTAGGCAGGTCGGATAAAATCCCGGCGTAAGCTAGCAGTTGCTGGGCCTGCTCACGTGTTAGTAATCTGTTT
>JAWCKT010000012.1:1992-13635 GCA_038851515.1 Hadarchaeum sp. (SeqCode) | reverse complement strand
ACAGATACGCGCCGGTGATGTGGTCTTGGATGCCTCCGATAATGGGGCCACCGAACCTAGGTGAGAGTATCTGCTCCTGTACCCTCATAAGAATGCGAGCCTCAGCCTGCGCCTCCTCTGACTGGGGCGCATGCACGTTCATTTCATCACCATCAAAATCAGCGTTATAGGGCGGGCAGACGCTGAGGTTGAGCCGAAAAGTTCTACCTGGAAGTACCTTGACCTCGTGGGCCATGATTGACATCCGGTGCAAAGATGGTTGTCGATTGAATAGAACTATATCCCCATCTCGAAGGTGTCTCTCCACGACGTAGCCCGGCGCCAAGTTATTAGCTATCTCCTCACGATCCGCATATCGAAGATCAAACCTTTTGCCTTCAGGATTTATCACACAGTTGGCACCAGGGAAAATATCCGTTCCTCTTCGAACAATATTACGAAGTTCCTCTAGGTTGTATTCTGTAACCCGGACTGGTATCGTCAGAATCTTCGCTACATATTCAGGGATACCGATTTCATTGATGCTAATATTTGGATCAGGCGATACCACTGTTCTCGCGGAAAAATCAACGCGTTTACCGGAAAGATTTCCTCTGAATCGTCCCTCTTTTCCCCTCAGACGCTGAGATAGAGTGCGAAGCACCCTTCCGGACCTGTGTCTCGCTGGTGGTATGCCTGAAACCGCGTTGTCAAAGTAAGTAGTCACGTGATATTGAAGCAGTTCCCAGAGATCCTCCACAATTAAGTGCGGCGCACCGGCCTCGATGTTCTCGGCAAGGCGCTGATTGATTCTGATGATGTCCACCAGCTTGTGCGTTAAGTCATCTTCAGAGCGAACTCCAGATTCTAAGGTTATGCTAGGCCTAACTGTAACCGGTGGTACTGGCAAAACAGTAAGTACCATCCACTCTGGTCTCGCAACCTTAGGATCTATCCCTAGAAGAAGTGCGTCGTCGTCTGTTATTCTTTCCAACCTTTCACGAACATCACTTGGTGTTAGGCGATTCTTGCCCTCAATGAAAGTTGTCGGTTTTTCGAACTTGATTGCTACCTGTTTTTCTCCACAGTGGGGACATTTTTCGACCGCGGTGGCGCTTCTAACCACTTGGGCTGAAATTTCCCACCATTTCCCACCACTCTTCCTAGATTCTTCAATTAATTTACGGAAGTTCTCTATTTTTTGATCGGACAGTAATATCCGGCCACAATCCCTATTTCTACAAATCGAACGCAGGCAATCATAGATTATCTCGACATAACCTACATGAATAACCGGCCTAGCCAACTCCACGTGTCCAAAGTGTCCTGGGCATTCACCGGCGCGGCCTGAGCAAGTCCTACACCTGAGCCCGGGATCGACAACGCCGAGCCTTGAATCCATCAAACCCCGATCTATCGGGAAGCCATCATCGTCATAGGTGTCCGCAGCCACTATTTTAGTAACTGATATCTTACGTATTTCATCCGGTGACATCAAGCCGAAATCAATTCTGTCGATTTGTTTAGGTATCCTTATCATCTTGATCACCCTAGGCTCTATCTCTCAGCCTTATTCTCGGCGACATGCAGAGAGATTTCAGTTCGTCCATCATGAGCTTGAATGCATACGATATCTGAACTCCGTAAATCTCCGAATCCTCGTCACAGAGAGGGCAATAGGCCCTGTCGCTGCGGCGGTCGTACACCGCGAAGGATCCACATTTTCCGCAGATTAATCCCGTATACCTGTCAGAGGCATCAAGAAGACGCTCATTGAGTAACATCGCTGCTCCGTGGCCGATCAAGCAATCCCGTTCCATCTCACCAAAGCGCAACCCACCCTCCCTCGCCCTGCCCTCGGTAGGCTGGTGGGTAAGCACCTGAACTGGACCACGCGAACGCGCGTGAATCTTATCTGCGACCATGTGGTGAAGTTTCTGATAGTAACAAACCCCAACAAAAATATCGACCGGTATCATCTCGCCAGTGATTCCATTATACAGTACTTCCTTGCCTGTATGTTTGAAGCCAAATGACTTCAACGCTTCCCGGATTTCTTTTTCAGACATCCCAGAAAAAGCCGTCCCATCTATTCTTCGCCCCGTGCATGCTCCGACCTTGCCAGCAATCATCTCAAGAAGCTGCCCCACTGACATACGAGAAGGAATGGCATGTGGGTTGATTATGATGTCGGGAGTAATTCCATCTTCAGTAAATGGCATGTCGGCCCCAGCTATGGTGATTCCGATGACGCCTTTTTGACCGTGCCTTGACGCCAGCTTGTCACCGATTTCTGGTATTCTAAGATCCCTGACTCTGACCCTAACAAACTTATTGCCTTCTGAAGTCATGCTCACCAGCACCAGGTCAACAATTCCCTCTTCGCTGGGCCTTACTCTGATGGAGCTTTCCCGGCGCCCGTGTTCAACCGCCAGCCCGAACTCATCTATCTCCTCCAAAAACCTAGGCGGGCTAGTGCGCCCGATTAAAACATCCTCACCTTTAACTACTGACTCAACCTCAGTTATCCCGTCTTCACCCAAATTTCGGTAAAGGCTTGCGTCCGCATAGCCCCTGATCTCCTCGCTCGGTATCTCAAATTTGTCCTCTTGGCCGCCAGGATATCGCGCCTCCTCGGCCTCGTATATCCGATAAAAGGTCGTCCTCCCCATCCCGCGGTCAATGGAGGCGCTGTTAACTATCAGCGCATCCTCCATGTTGTAGCCGCCGTAAGTGGCTATGGCAACGACTAGGTTCTGCCCTGCCGGCCTACGGTCAAAACCAACGGCGTCCATGACTCTGGTCTTAACCAAGGGAACTTGCGGGTAGTGCAAGAAATGACCGCGTGTGTCCACCCTTTTATGTATGGAGGTCGTCGTCAATCCCAGCGCCTGTTTAGCCATGTTGGCACCATAGGTGTTGCGAGGCGATTGGTTGTGTTCCGCGTAGGGAACCAGCGCCGCACTTATGCCAAGTATCGCCAATGGGTGCAATTCAAGGTGGGTGTGCTCAGGCGTCAACTGATTTTCGTAGACTGCGATGTAAACATTTTCTTCTTCCTCGGCATCAAGGTACTCTACAATGCCTGCTTGGACCAGATCCCGCCAATTCATTTTACCTTCTTTAACCATCTCTATGGCTTCTGGTGTTAGTTTGGATTTTCCTCCTTCCACCACGACAACAGGACGACGCACCCTACCCGCGTCGGTGTTAATCCTGACTTCATTAGTATCTTCCCGGAAAGCTACATTAACCTGTTCATCCAAGTCCCCTTTCCGGCGATGTCGCTTCAGCTCATCAACGAGACTTTTACCATTTTCAGCTGTGCCGACCAATCTGCCGTTTATATAAACAGCCGCCTTTCCCTTCCTCTCGCTGCCCTTAGTTATCCTATTTACACCCAACTTGTAGACCAGACGCTCCACTTTACTTTCATCGGTGCCCGTTGAAATCTCTGCCATTAGCGCGAGGTTTTTAACCAATCCGCAGTTTGGTCCCTCTGGCGTTTCACAGGGGCAGATCCTCCCCCAATGAGTTGGATGCAGATCACGGGCCTCAAAGTGAGGCTGGCTTCTGCTCAGAGGAGAAACCACGCGTCTAAGGTGGGATATCGCCGCAATGTAGTTGGTCCTATCCAGAAGTTGGCTTACCCCGGTTCTCCCCCCGGGCCAGTTGCCCGTGGCCAAAGCATGTCTTATTCTCTCCGTAAGCACATCAGCACGGGCCGCAGTTCTGAGGTTCATCTCACGGCCCCTAGCGTAGGCTCGCTCCAGTTGATACTTTATGTCCCTAGTCAGGTTGAGAAACGCCAGTCTGAAGACATTTTCTAACAGGTCGCCTGCAAGCTTCAACCTTTTATTTCCATAGTGGTCCTTATCGTCCACATCCCTCCGACCCAGTGCCAGCTCGATAACCTGCTCCGCCATGCTGCCCAAGTAGTAACCCTTTGCTATCCGATCCTCAGGCTTCGAGCCTATGTGCGGAAGCAGGTACTTGTCAAGAACCTCTTGGGCCCGCTGCAATCGATACTCACGCGTCTGTCCAATAGCAACCCTTTTGCCAATGATGTCCAGAGCATCCTCTTTAGTCTTTACATCAATCGCTTCCTGCAGGTTTTCAAAAAGTTCTCTGATAATCTCGGGATCCTCAGAAACAGCGCTGACAATTTCCTTGTCGCTCTCAATCCCGAGGGCGCGCATGATTACCACTAGTGGTACTTGGCCAGGTACTGCGGGAAAAGCCACGCGCAGGAGACCGTCACGCTTTCTCTCAACCACCACCAAAGACCTGAAGCCACGGTGGGTGGAAAAAACCTTGGCGACTTCCGTGCCCATATGCTCGTCACGTTCAACTAAAATTGCGTTCGAAGCTAGATCTTCCTGAGTGACGATAACCCGCTCTGAGCCATTAATGATAAAGTAACCACCGGGATCCAAGGGATCCTCACCTACATTTATGAGCTGCTGCTCATCCAGTCCGTAAAGCCTGCAAATTTTTGACTTCAACATTACGGGCAGCTCACCAATATAGACCTCCTCCGGAGCTTGCTCTCTTCCATTCTTAACCAACTTCATCTCAAGCTTAATGGGGGCGGTATAGCTCAGATTCCTCAGCCTTGCCTCGCTGGGAAACAAGGGAGGGCGGGAACCGTCGGTTTCTTTTGTTGACGGCGGATCGAGGTGTATTTTACCAAACTTTACCTTCACTCCCTCGATGTCGAGATCTATGCCGCCTATCTCATCAATAACCTGTTGCAATCCACGATCAATAAAATCATTGTATGAATCAAGATGTTGTCTAACCAATCCTTTTTCCCTGAAAAATGCTTCAACCAGCGACCAAGTGTCCTGCAACCAATCACCTATCCCTCAACCACATACCTATAAGCAACCGCCTTTCCAGCAGTTGGGCTATTCCTAATAATCTTGATCACGTCACCCGGCTTGCCACCTATCTCCCTTACCGCCGGGTCTGAACTTTTTATTAGGGGTAGTTGATGAAGGGTTATTTTGTAACGACTGAGTAACTCTTCTACCTTATCCTTGGGCAGAATTTCATGTTTTGGCACCAGCACGTGCCTCCCCACTTGGAAATCTTCCGGCATTTTTTCACCAACCGCATTCACAGGCGGGCCCGGAGGGATTCGAACCCTCGACTGCCGGCTTAAAAGGCCGGTACGCTAACCAGACTGCGCTACGGGCCCCAGAAAGCGGTTAGAATCCTATTTATCCATTTCGCCATTAAAGTTCATCTCATTTCCTTTTTAAGGTTTTCGAGTCTCGGCTTTGGACCCCAACCTTCCTCCCCTAACCGCTTTTTTGGCACTTCTTCTAAGAAGCCTGATGTTCCTAGATATTTCACCTTTACCGTAAACCGAATAGCCCGCTACCAAGATGCTCGCCCCGGCCTCGACAACCAGCGGAACATTCTCCTCATTTAGGCCACCATCAACCTCTATTTCGGTATCCAGGCCGTAGGTCTCCACCATCTCCTTGGCCTTTCTTATCTTTGACAATATGGAAGGGATAAACCTCTGGCCCCCGAACCCTGGATTGACTGACATGATCAAAATAAAATCAAGTTCATCTAAAACGAACTCAACCATGTTCAAAGGTGTGGCAGGATTAAGTGCCACCCCAACTTTGGCACCCAAATCATTGACATGATGGATGGTGCGTTGTAGATGAACGCATGTCTCAGCATGCACTGATAACATGTTCGCCCCGGCCTCAACGAAAGCCTCCAGAAAATTATCTGGTCTTTCAACCATGAGATGGACATCGAAGGGCAACTTGGTCATTTCCCTCAGTTTTTTAACCACCGGAGGCCCAAAAGTAATGTTCGGCACAAAATGTCCGTCCATTATATCCCAGTGGATGAGATCCGCCCCTGCCTTCTCCGTCTTTTTTATCTCTGAGCCCAGCTGGCTGAAGTCAGCTGAAAGCAAGGAGGGGGCAATTTTTATCTTCATCTGCCTTTCCTCTTCAATACTTTTTCTGCAGCTTTAACTATATCAGAACTTGTCAACCCATATTTGGCGAAAAGTTCCCTCCAAGACCCCGACTCGGCATAGGTGTCATTTATACCCACTCTAACCATGGGCACGGGACCCTCCTCCACAAGAACCTCAGCTACAGCACCACCTAGACCGCCAAGGATATTGTGCTCCTCCGCTGTAACGATGGCGCCAGTACTTGACGCCGCACGCAAGATCGCCTCTTTATCAAGTGGTTTAATGGTGTGAAAGTTTATGACCTCAGATTGAATGCCCATTTTCGCCAATTCCTGCGCCGCCTGCAAAGACTCAGCAACCATAACTCCAGTGGCGATGATAGTGACGTCTTTTCCCTCCCTCAACGTGATGCTCTTCCCTATCTCAAACTTCAGCTCCTTGCCTTGGAATTTGTAACCCTCAGCATAAATCAGAGGGGTTTTGGGACGGCTCAATCTCATATAAACAGGGCCCAATTTCTCAGCTATGGCTCTGGTAGCGGCTCTTGTCTCAGTTGCGTCCGCTGGGATAATAACCGTTACATTAGGCAAGGCCCGCATGGTGGCTATGTCCTCTATGCAGAAATGAGATGATCCATCCTCACCAACGCTTATGCCGCCATGCGTAGTTACTAGCTTAACGTTCAAGTTTGGATATGCCACAGACTGTTTGAACTGATTCAGTCCTTTTTCCACGCCGAAGACAGAAAAAGTGCTAGCAAAAGCAATCTTGCCAGCTGAGGCTAATCCTGCCGCCACGGAAATTAAGTTCGCCTCAGCCACGCCCACATCAAAAAATCTTTCCGGAAATTCTTGGGCAAACAGGATCGTCCTTGTGGAAGGAGAAAGATCTGCATCTAAAACCACAATATTTTTATTCAAGCGACCTAGCTCGACAAGAGTTTCACCGTACGCATCCCGAGTCCCCGCCAATTTTTCTTCAGCCATACAACTCCTCCAGCGCCTTGGCCAGCTCCGCCTCACTCAGTGGAGTGCCATGATATTTGCAATCGCCAGCGAGAAATGACTTTTCCAACATAGGGACCCCCTTGCCCTTTATCGTGTGGGCTATGATAACGGTTGGCTTTTCTCTTACCCTCTCTGCTTCATCGAGGGCATCCAAAATCTGCTTTATATCGTGACCATCTATCTTGATAACGTGCCAGCCAAAAGCACTCCACTTTTCGGCAATCGGCTCAAGGCTCATTATCTTCTCAGTACAACCGCTGAGTTGCTGACGATTATAGTCAACTATTGCAGTCAGATTATCTATTTTGTAGTGTGAGGCCGACATCGCCGCCTCCCAGACCTGTCCTTCATCTAATTCCCCATCACCCAATAGGACGAAGACCCGGCTCGATTTTTTATCCAGCTTGAAAGCCAAGGCCATACCGATACCTATCGACAGACCCTGCCCTAGCGTCCCAGTAGAAGCGTCCACGCCAGGAGTCTTTTTCATGTCGGGATGTCCCTGCAGGATGCTGCCGATCTTTCTTAGCTTCCAAAGCTCCTCAACAGGAAAAAAGCCTGCCATAGCTAAGGCTGCATAAAGGGCTGGAGCCGCATGTCCCTTAGATAGGATGAATCTATCTCGTTCCTCCCAATCGGGCCTTTGGGGATCATACCGCAATTGATGAAAATAAATGGCGGAAAGGATGTCGGCGCAAGATAGAGAGCCTCCAGGGTGCCCCGAACCAGACTTCGTGGTCATTATCAAGGAATTTTTTCTTATTAAAAATGCTATTTCGGAAAGCCTCTTTATCAGTTCTGAGTCATGTGGGGCCATCTTTTGGTTAAACGGTGCCATTTTTTAGCCACACCCATCTGATTGTTCAAGACTAATTTCGCCTTTAATTTAACATTTTTGGTGTGAAATAACAATTTTGACGGATATGGTTTAATACCGTCACTGGTTGCTTTCACTTAAAAATCATCAAGACAGATCAAAGCGCGAATAATTTGGCGTTCTTAAAAATTTAGTTCCCTCCAATACCATCACAAAAGTCATTTTAATTCGTTAATTGATTAGTAGATGGATTCGGTATGAAGATATTTATTGATACCGCAAAAATCTACGAAATTAAAGAAGCCATCTCATGGGGGATAATAGACGGTGTTACGACTAACCCCAGTCTGATCAGGGAAGCTGTTGAAGAGGAAAAGAAAAAAGGAAGGAACATCGATCTCACCAGCTACGTTGAAGAAATCTGCCGCACCGCCGGAGAAGAAAGGCCCGTTAGTCTTGAGGTGATAAGCCAAGAGGCCGAAAGGATGGTGAAAGAGGCCACGTTCCTCTATCAGAAATTTAACCCTATTGCTAATAATGTCGTTGTGAAAATTCCAATCGACACCTACACTGAAGAGAAGGGCGCCGACTACGAAGGACTAGTCGCCATCAAAAGATTGGAAAAAGAAGGCATCCCCACCAATGTCACTTTGGTCATGACGCCTGAACAAGCACTTTTGGCGGCGAAGGCGGGAGCCACCTACGTAAGTCCCTTTGCTGGAAGAATCGATGACCATATCAGAAAAAATCTAGGTATCAAATTTAACAAGAACGACTACTTTGACTCTGAGCTGATACAAGAGATCTTTAGGTACAGGTTGAACGAACTGTTGAAATTAACCACCGAAGAAAAAATTTCCGACCTTTATCATGACAGCAGGATAAAACACCTGCGGGGCTATGGAAATGACAACGGAATAATGAACGGCGTTGATTGTGTTAGAAAAATAGTGACCATGTTTAAAAAATATAACTTGCCCACAAAGATTATCGCCGCCAGCGTCAGAAACGCAAGACAGGTGCGAGAACTGGCTGAAACCGGATGTGACATTTGCACGGCACCGATTTCAGTCATCAGGGAGATGCTGAGGCACCCAAAAACTGAAGAAGGCGTTAAGCGGTTTTATTCCGACGCAGTTAACGCTGGATACGACGAGCTGTTCAAATCGCTATGAAAACTTTTGATATTTTGGTACTTGTTGACTATATCGAAATTCAGTTTACACGCGGCGTCCGCGGCGTCCGCCCTTCTTACGGCAGCCATCGTGTGGGACCGGCGTAGCGTCCTCTATGCGGCCTATTTTGAGTCCGGCTCTGGCAAGGGCTCTAATCGCTGCCTGCGCCCCCGGTCCCGGGCTTTTTGGACCGCTGCCACCGGGAGCTCTGACCTTAATGTGAACTCCAACGAACCCTTTCTCCATAGCTTCCTCGGCTGCACGAGTCGCCGCTTGCATGGCGGCATAAGGCGAAGATTCTTCCCTGTCTGCCTTCACTATCATGCCACCGGAATACTTAGCAACCGTTTCGGCTCCAGTTAGATCAGTTATGTGAATTATTGTGTTGTTAAAAGATGAGTAGATGTGCGCTATGCCCCATTTTCCTTCCGTCAATTTTCTCCCTCCTCGGCTGGTTCGTTTGCCTCGCTTCTCTCTGGGGCTGCCACCGTCTCTCCAGCTACCTTCACAGGCTCGGATGGCTCTGGACCTCCTAACTTGTTTTCGGCAAAAGTCTTACCGGATGCATAACTAATTAGAGGTTCCTCCTTAACTGGAACAAGATAACTAGGAACGTTAACACATCTGCCAGCTATCGCTATATGACCGTGGACAATCAACTGCCTAGCTTGTAACATTGACTGTGCCAGCCCCTTTTTATGAACTATTGACTGTAGGCGCCGCTCCAGAATCTTGTCAACGGTCAGACCTAAGACATCGTCCAAAGTGGCATTTTCACCAACCAGACCCAAACTCTGTAATCTACTGATAAGTTGTCTTGTCTCTCTCTCGGCTTGAGGTCCCGAAACTGCCAAAAGATTCCTAGCCTGACTGCGAAAATTTCTCAGTAAGGTCTGTGCTCGCCATATCTCCTCCTTTCTCCGCAATCCAAACTTTGTCAACATCGCGTCTTCGGCATCCATGCGGCTCTTTTCCCACGGATGTGAAGGCCTAAGATATTTTTTTCTCTGGCGTTTCATTTTGCGTCACCGAACTTAGGCTTTCTTAGCTCCTGCCTTTTCCGGTGCCTTGGCCTCGGCTTTTTCTGCTGGCGCGGCCTCGGCTTTTTCCTTCTTCGCTTTTGAGGGCTTGGCGGCTTCCTCCCGCATCCTCGTCTCCTTTCTCTTCACTCCGACGGTCAGCCCTTTCCTACCGGTTGTTCTCGTGCGCTGGCCGCGGACAGGCAAGCCAAGCTCATGTCTTATTCCGCGCCGGCTACGGATACGACGTTCCCTGCCTATGTCTGAACGAACGGCCATATCAAAATCCGGACCAATCAAGTGAATATCCTTACCAGTATCATAATCCTTTCTTCTGTTTAGCATCCAGCTGGGAAAACCGAACTGTGATGGGTTCTTGAGGATACTCTCCAGCTGCTCCACTTGGTCCTTGGTAAGATCACCAAGCTTCATCGACGGGTCGATACCTGCCACTAGCGCTGCTGCTCTAGCATAGGCAAAGCTGACGCCCTTGATGTCAGTCAGCGCCAGCTGGACCTTTTTTTCGCCAGACAGGTCCTTCCCTGCCATCCGCACTATATGCTTGAATTCAGGCATTTACCCCACGCCTTTTGCCATAGACCTTTCGCACAACTGCCTATTTAATTATTGATAACAGCAGTTTTTAGCTGTTCAGTTATTATAGTCGACTTTTGGTTAAAAACCTTAGGTTTGGGTTTGGCGCCGGGGAGGGGATTTGAACCCCTGCGGCCCGTGAGGACCACGAGCTATCTATCATCGACTCCAGGCTCGCGCGTTACCTGGCTACGCTACCCCGGCACCCAATGAAAATGTGTTTTTGAGTTTAAATGCCATTCAACCGCGCCTTCAATGATGGCACCGGATGGGGGAGAACTCATTTCCACTTTCTAGGATAGGTCCCGGGACTCATCACTATTCTTTCAGGTTTAGCCACGATTCCGTGGTCGGCTTCGTAAATTTCCTTTGACCCCATCGTCGCGTGCGCCAGACCAATTAGTTCTCCTTTTAGGGTGAAAATAGCGACCAGATCACCGGCAGATATTCCTGTTTCCACTGAAATTACACCCGGCGCTGCTAAACTTGCCCCATGACATATGGCGTCGACAGCTCCGTCCCGCACCACTATCTTCGGCAAATGTTGCACTGAAGTTTCCACAGGCAATATCGCACTGCGCAGGTGCTCCTCCCGTCCCTCCTCCCGCCAGAATGCATAGGCATCAGAAAGATCGTGTAACCTAATTGAATCCTTCTCCGTAAAAGGGCCCGTCCTAGTTCGTCTCAGCTCACTCATGTGTGCTCCGCAACCCAAAGCCTCCCCAATGTCTGACATCAGCTTACGCATATATGTCCCGGCTTCGCAGCCAACTCGCATAAGAACCTCCCTGCCATCTCGCTCAAGAAGCTCGATGTAATAGACCTTTCTGACACGAAGCTGCCGCTTAACCGCTGCCCGCATAGGTGGACGCTGATATATCTCCCCCTGAAAATCCGACAAAACTTGCTCTAGCCGGTGTTGTGGCACTTCATCATGAAGGTGCATTACTCCTACATATTCTTTTCCTGAAAGCAACAACGTCCGAGTCACTTTGGTGGCATCTTCTAAAGCCACTGGTAGGACCCCGCTGACACCAGGATCCAGAGTTCCACCGTGGCCAGCTCTCTGCAGATTGAGCAAGACCTTGATCCAAGCCAC
>JAWCKT010000012.1:0-1982 GCA_038851515.1 Hadarchaeum sp. (SeqCode) | reverse complement strand
CTTCGTGAGAGGTAGGTCCCCTTGGCTTGTCCAGATTAATCATGCCCAACCGGATGTGCTCTTGGATCGGCCTTTTAAACGGGTCACAGCCGTGCTCTGGATCGGTGGTGTCATGGGCCTTGATGAGTGTCTCACGTTTGATATCTCCGGGCAACTTTCCCAAGTGAAACACCTAAGATAACCCTGCCGCCTCCAAGGCCCGCTTTACCTCTTCGTCGGAAGCACCCTTTTGAATCTCAAGCGTTTTATCGGTGGGCTCAAGATGAGCAATGTTGCACCGCCTGCGTTTAACTCTCACGCCTGTCACTACGACAAAGGTATCATCCAACTTTTCCACAATCACGCAGCGCCTTCCGGCTTCGTGACCCGCAATCTTTACACAGACCCGTCCTACGTCCATCACCATTTCTATCGCCTCCTTTTCATGACCGCTTCAATTGCCGCGGCAAGTATTTTGGTCGTCTCCGCGATCGACAACCTCTCCGTGTTCAACACGATGTCGAAAATCGAATAATCGTTAACATCAATGTTGTACAGTTTTTTAAATCTTTTTGCCTCACTTTTTTCCCTTTTGACCGTCTCATCGTAGACATCGCGATATCTTCTTCCTTCCCTTTGAGCAATTCTTTTCACCCTCACCTTTATCGGAGCAGTGAGGAATATTTTTAGATCCGCTTTTTTAGCCAACCACCCAGCTAACCTTGCATCAATCAGAACCTTGCCACCTCTCGCAGCATCAACAATCTTCCTGTCGATCATTTGGTCAATAGATGGATGCAACTCCGCGTACCTCTGACCTTCTTTCAGGGTCATGCCCTTTTCCTTGATCAGCTCCCTGAAGATATCCCCGGCGCAGACATATCGCAGACTTCTGAACCTATTTGCTAGAGCTTTAGCCGTTGTTGACTTCCCAGCACCGTGTAGGCCGCTGATGGCAACGGCTACCATGCTCTCAGGTCCTAGCTTTTTCTATCAGCGCCCTGCGAGAACAGGCGACACATAGATAACCGCCGAAGGCCCGGTTCGGCATCCTCAGGCTGCGAGGAAGGCTCATCAACGCACCCCCCCGTGCCCGAGGCACGCCACTAAGCGGTCGACCACAGGAAGCGCAGACTGCAGCGGCTTTTCTTTTCTCCCGATATTGTTGCGATACTCTCCCTCCTGGTGTGCGAACCTGCCTCTTCTTATAGGTATTAGATCTGTGTCTCCGCGCGGGCAAACTAATCACCTATTATTATCTTTCTAAATATCTGGGAAAACCCGAGGTAGGTGATGAAGTACCACCAGCCCACTCCAAAAACGACCAGCGGGCCAATAAAGGGAAGGTCTATCCTGATGAACGGCAACCAAGCCACCACCCATCCTTTGAAGTAACCGCTCAGCGTAATCCACAGGATAAAAAGTGGGATCATATAGATGATGGACGGTTTCAAGGTTTGCGACGTGTTCTGCATCATCAGCTTATTTATCTCGGGCTGCTGCAATTGAAGTTTGTGCACCAGTTTCATGTCCCTCCTCTTCATCGCCTCACGGTATTCTTTCTGGAAGGCTGCTATCTTCTCCTTGTTCTGTTTCACCAGCTCCCAATTCACCATTTTCTTGGTTATTATGTTCACGATAAATGACACCGCAACACTAATGCCCAGAATTATAAAGAGAGAATATTCAAAAATTGGCGACAGATGAACCCCCACCAGCGAAGCCGCTTTGTAGACATCCGACCGCAAAGAAAGGATATCGGCTTCAGTTGGTGACTGAGAAACTGCCGCGAATCTGGTCTTAATTTGCTCGTCAAGGGAGGAATCTGCTCCCGCCACGCTGGAGCTGAAACTAGAGAGATAGCCCTCATAGGCCCGTGCAAGATGGTTTTTGGCTGAGTCGCTATCGCCCCGGCGCAAAGATGCTGACGAGGTGTATAAGTTATTAATGATGCTGAAAAGAGCGTCGCTATCTCCTTGTCCCTGGGCCCGAGCTAGTCCTGA
>JAWCKT010000011.1:0-17742 GCA_038851515.1 Hadarchaeum sp. (SeqCode) | reverse complement strand
CGCTGCATCGCCTCAGCAGGGAATGGGCCTCCTGCCGGTTCATCCCTCTCCAAGTCAACTCGATCATCACCGCCTCCGCCATGTTTAGGCCCTTGGTCATCTCTAGGTTCTTCTTCATCTGCTCGGGAAACACGTTCAGCTTACTGAGGACGAAAATCGCCGTGTTGAGCATCTCGTCGATCAGAAGGAAGGACTCCGGCAGCAGCACGCGTTCGCACGAGGAGTTGGTCAGGTCCCTCTCATGCTCCAGCACGATGTTTTCCATCGCGGCTTGGACATGGCCGCGGAGAACCCTCGCTAGGCCGCAGATTTTCTCACACCGGATCGGGTTGCGCTTGTGCGGCATGGTGCTGCTGCCCACCTGCTGCACGGCGAATGGCTCCGCGACCTCACCTATCTCAGTCCGCTGGAGGTTTCTGATCTCCCGGGCCATCTTGTCCAGCGTTGAGGCCAGCAGGCCAAAGAACAGGATAAGCTCCGCCAAGCGGTCGCGCTGCAGGATTTGGTTGGTTGCCGTCGCCGGCGTTAGCTTTAGTTCCTGCATGACCAAGCGCTGAATTTTCTCCGCGTGTTCGCCCCAGGCGGCCCCAGTTCCAACCGCCCCGCTCATCTTTCCGACGAAGACCCGCGGCTTGAGCTGCTCTAGCCTCTCCAAGTGTCTGCCGATCTCTGAGGCCCAGATGGCGAGCTTAAGACCCAGCGTCGTGGGCAGGGCGTGCTGCCCATGAGTTCGGCCCACCATGATGGTGTTTCTGTGCTCTAGGGCCCGGTGAAGCAAGATCACTAGAAGATTGCGGAGTTGCCGTTCGATGATACTCAGGCCGTCGCGGATCTGAAGCGCCATCGCCGTGTCCAAGATATCGTTGCTCGTTGCTCCGAGATGGACATAGCGTCCGGATTTGCCCGAAACTTCGGCGAGGGCCATGGCCACTGCCATCGTCTCGTGCTGGAACTCCTGCTCGAGTTTCCTTATCCGCTCGACCTTTACCTTCTTGATCGAGGCGCAGCTGGCTATTTTTTTCGCGTCTTTCTTGGGTATCAGCCCGACACTAGCCAAAGCTTTGGCCAAGGCGGCCTCGACGTCCAGCATCCTCTGCAGGCTCGATTCAACGTCAAAAACCGATCGCATCTCGTGGCTTCCGTATCTCCACTCAATAGGATGAACGGGCACCTTGACTCCCTAATCGAGGAGGGTCGGCAGAGGATAAAACGCTGTTGTTTTGTGGTTTTCACAGCAGCCGGCGCAGCTCAGCCAGATTTCTGACAGTGAAATCTGCTCTCTCCGCCACACGCCAGTCCCTTCGCTTTACCAAAATCGTCTTCATACCTGCGGCTTTACCGCCCTCAATGTCTGTGAACGGCTTGTCGCCGACGAAGACGCACTCCTCCGGCCTGAGACCAAGCCTCTCGGCGGCGAGTAAGAAGGGCCCGGGATCTGGTTTCGTTTTCGGCGTGTCCTCTCCGCTGATGATGACTACGTCAAACTTGTCTAGGAAGTTAAGCTGTTTGAGCCTCATCTCCTTGATGCCCCTGGTCCCGTCAGTGTCAGTGACCATTCCAAGCCGGTAACCCCTGTTTCTGAGATACACTAGCGTCGGCTCTGCGTCGGGATAAGGCCGACTGTTCTCGGCAAAGGTCTTCCAGTAAATCTGGGTCAGCTCTTCAAGCAGTTCTTGGGGCAGCTCGACTTTCAGTCCCATCTTTTCCAGCAGCATCGGCCACCAGTCGTTACGGATATACTTCTTCTCAAAATTCATCCTGTCATCCAGTCTGGTGATCTGCTGGAAGAGTTCCTCCTCATCCACTTCAACGCCCCGCCCCAGTAGAAAGTCCCTGAGCCTTTTCGCTACAGCACGGTGGCACCTCTCCAGCCCGGGAAAGTCATCGATGAGTGTTTCATCTAGGTCGAAGAGTACCGCCTTGATTCCTGTTATCACTCATTTCACCTCAGCACCACCGCAGAACCTAGTTATATAATCGACCGCGGTTTCCGCGGCTTCTGCCAGCTTTTGTCCATCGATTCCCGGAGCACCGCAGATCAGGAGGCGGAGATCCTTGGTTTCAAGCGTGACTTTGGTTTCTTCTGAGTCACGGTAGGGGTAAATTGCGATCAACTTTTCCTCATCCGAGACCACCAGCTCCACGCCGTCCAGCATGATCGGTTGACTCATGCCAATGCCCAGAAATTTCTCCCCCTTGTTCGCGAATCTCAGCGCGAGGTCGCCCCTGAGCTTCTCAGCATCAAAGGCGCCAAGAGCCACCCCGGTCTGCACCGACGCCAGATTGTAGGAGTCAACCAAGGTGTTGATGGTGGGTAGCGGCTTTCCGGCGAGAATTCTCCTGATCAGGGCCTCTGCGGCCGGCCTGGTCTTGGTCGGGTCTATCCCGGCGCGCCAGAAGAAGTCACGATAGGCTCTGAATATAGGCTCGTCCTTCACTGTTTCCAGCCGGTACTTTCTCTTTACCTCCTCAGTGATCCTCTCCTTGAACAGCTGCAACTGGTCACTCTCCCTCTCCACCCTCAGGCCGGTGAGGCTGCGGAGCAGAACCTGCAGACCCGGAAAGCGCTGGAGAAGCAGCGGCTCAATGGTTATCTTCATGTTATTCCCTAGGCAGAAGTTTTTCTGAATAGATAGCCGCCGAGGAGGACCATCACCGTTGAGAAGGCCAGCAGCACTCCGAAGTCCAACCAGAGCGACAGGTCGGAGATGCCGATTATCGCTCCTCTCAGCCCATCGACGCCATATCTCAGCGGGTTTACGTAGGCGATTGCCTTCATCCAGTCAGGAGCCGTGGCCAGCGGGAACAGCGCTCCCGAGAGGAAAAAGAGCGGCATGACGAGGAAGTTGGCCACCAGCGGGAAGGCGACCGGGTCGGACATCTTGGAGGCGAAGGCGAGACCGAGAGAGACGAAGGCAAGCGAAACGAAGAACATGAACACCAGCACTTGGGCGAAGGCGACCAGCGTGGGTGGCCAGACGCCGACCAGCGAGGCCGCCAGCAGGAGCAGCAAACCCTGTAGCATCGAGGTGGTCACTCCACCTAGGGCTTTCCCCAGCATGATGTGGGTTCGGGCAACCGGGGCCACCAGTATCTCCTTAAGGAAGCCGAACTGCTTGTCCCAGAGGACGGAAACGCCTGACATTATTGAGGAGAAGATCAGCGTCATCCCGATGATGCCAGGTGCCATGAATTCTAGGTAGCTCTGGCCACCGGGCAGCTTGAAGGCGGAGCTCATCCCGATCCCGATGATGGCCAGCCAGAGGAAGGGCTGCACCACCGACTGGACGATCCTCGTCTTACCTCTGAGGAACCACTTCATCTCCCTCAGCCAGAGAGTGTAAATGACCTGCGCGGCGCCCATCTCATCTCCTCCAGTGACCGGGCATCCTAAATCGGCTGGCTGCGTCGGGGCCCTCTTCCCTGATCGCCTTTCCAGTGAAGTTTATGAAGACATCCTCGAGTGACGGTCTCTTCAGGCTGACTTCGTGAACTTGGCCGCCTTTTCTCCTCACCGTTTCGATTATCTTGGGGATGGTCTTGCTCCCGTTACCCACTTGGAGTTGCAGAGAGTCACTAGTGACTTTGACACCTTTCACCAGCCCGCTTCTTTGGAAGATTTGCAGGAACTTTTTCAAGTTATCGACCTTGAGGTAAACCACATCTCCCTCGAGCTTGTCCTTCAGCGCCTGCGGGGTATCAAGCGCCACAATCCTGCCCATGTCGATGATGCCCACCCGATCGCAGAGGTAGTCGGCCTCCTCGATATAGTGGGTGGTTAGAACGATGGTGATTTTCTCCGTTTGGTTCAGCTTTTCGATCTGTTCCCAGACCACGCGCCTGGTCTGTGCATCCAGCCCCAGCGTGGGCTCGTCCAAGAAGAGAATTTTCGGGCGGTGCATCAGCCCTCGGGCTATCTCCAGCCGTCGTTTCATGCCTCCGGAGTAAGTCTTCACCAGAGAATTGGCACGGTTGGTTAGACCGACCAAGCTGAGCACCTCCTCGATTCTTGTTTTTCTCTCTTCACTGGTCATGCCGTACATCCTGCCGTGGAAGTCGAGGTTTTCCCACCCGGTCAGGTTGCTGTCCAGCGATGGTTCCTGAAAGACGATTCCAATTGACGATCTGACTTCATCCGGATCCTTGCAGACATCATGGCCGACCACCTTGGCCGTCCCCGAGGTGGGGGGCAGGATGGTGCAGAGGATGTGCGTCAGAGTTGTCTTGCCGGCGCCATTGGGCCCGAGCAACCCAAAGATTTCACCGTATTTTATCCTCAGGCTGACGCTGTTTACTGCCACGATTTCTCCGAACTTTTTAGTCAGGCGTTCGGTTTCAATGGCGTAACCGTTGTGCATCTAATCAACCTCCAGCAGCTCACGGACAAATTCCCTGAAACCGCTGATGTGTCGTTTCCACTCTAAAAGTATTTTCTCCTCGGCCTCCTTTCCCGCCGCCGTGATCCGGTAGTAGCGGCGGCTGGGCCCGGCGGTTCTGGAGCTCCACTCGCTTTTCACAAAACCCTTGCTCTCAAGCCGCCTCAGTACGGGATAGATGGTACCCGCCTTTGGAATCCATTGCCCTTTGGTGTTCTTGGCGATGGTCTGAATGATCTCATATCCATACATGGGCTCACCGTTCTTCCTGAGGATCCAGAGCAGTAGGACGCTCAACAACCCACGTTTCATCTCCCTCCCGATGTTTTCCCGCCACCTCTGATCTTCTTTGAGCATCTGAATCTCATCCACCTATGCCGTACCCCTATATAAATATGTAGTGTGGCTACATATGTCGGTAACTCATATCAAGGTGAGATGATGCCTTGCCCCGGCGGAATTTTGACGATGGGGGCCCCGTCGGCATAGGAGCACCTGATGCCATACTTCCTCACGCATTCGACGCAGAGGGCGGGGTCGCAGAGTCTCGTGGAAAAATATTTTTCGCCGCCATCGGGCGCCATGGCTACCATGACTCCAGTCTCGATCTCCGCTATCTTTTTTCTGGCGATGTGGAAGATGGCCCCCGAGCTGGGCCCGACGAAGAGTCCCTCCTGCAGGAAGAGCAGCCTAGCCGCCTCCTCCGCCTCCTGCGGGCTCACCGTGTATATCTCATCCACGTATTCTCTCTTCCAGATGGCCGGGACGTACTGCGTCTGCAGGTTCTTCAGCCCGGGTATCATGGTGTTGGGCTCCGGCTGAACCGCGATTATTCTGATTTCGGGGTTGTACTCCCGCAGTCTTTTGGAGACTCCCATCAGGGTCCCGCTGGTCCCGATGCCGGCGACGAAATGGGTGATCCTGCCGGCGGTGTCCCTCCAGATCTCCTCCGCGGTGGTCTCGTAATGAGCCATCACGTTGGCAGGGTTGGCGAACTGGTTGGGCATGTAATATTTCTCCGGGTTTTTGCTGACGATTTCGCGCGCTAGGTCCTCGGCCCCGTCCATTCCCTTGGCCTCGTCGCTCAGCACAATCTTGGCCCCGAGGGAGACCAGCATCTGCCGCCTCTCCAAGGTCATGGTTTCAGGCATCACCAAGACTAGGTTGTAGCCCTTGGCCCGGCAGACCAGCGCCAGCCCGATGCCGGTGTTGCCGCTGGTGGCTTCGATGACTGTCTTGTCCTTGGTGAGCTGCCCGCTTTTCTCCGCCTGCTCGATCATGTATTTGGCGATCCGGTCCTTCACCGAGCCACCGGGGTTGAACTTTTCCAGCTTGAGGTAGAACTCAACTTTGGGGTTGGGGTTAAGCCGCTTAACCAGCACCAGCGGTGTGTTACCAATCAGGTCGAGGACATCCCTTACCAGCATCCCTTTCCCCCAATGCCATTATAACGCCTTTATATATTTCATGTTACCTGTCTTATCTATTAATTTTAATTGAGCCTAGGTCGATGGTTGGTTGGATAACTTGTCACGGACATTGTCTCTGGGCTGCGTGGAGTTCGCCGTGCCGGGCAGAACTCTTGAGGAGAAACTGGAAGTGCTAGAGTCCAGAGCGATGTGGCTGGAGCTAGTTAATGATGAGGCGCGCAGCCTTGAGTCAATCCAGGCCGCGGTATCCAGCTTCAGCGTCCCGATTTTCTCGGTTCAGGCGAATAAGTTACATCATCTGAGTCTGCTGAGCGACGATTTAGGCGAGCGCAGAGCGGCCAGAGAGCACGTGGAGGAGACGATGAGCTGGGCGGCGGCGCTCGGGGCCGAGAATGTGATAACCACGCTCGCCTTCGGGGACCCCGCTGCCAGAGAACCCTATTCGCTGGCACTGGAGACCTTCAGGGGATTCGGGATGCAGGCTGAGGAGCTGGGCATCACCGTGTCCATCGAGCCGCTGGGTAAGAACAGGACCTCGTTTCTGCCGGGTATGTCGGAAGTTCACGGCCTCATTAGCGAGCTGGGAATGGAGCACCTGCGACTGATGGCGGACACGATGCACATCCACGACAACGGTGACGATGTTGTTGAAGTAGTTGCAAGGTATGTTGATGAGATTTCCGAGCTGCAGCTCCGTGACACCGAGTCGAGGCCGCCGGGTCAGGGCGCCATCGATTTTTCATCACTGATGGACGTAGTGGTTAAAAAGTTCAAAGGGCTCCTCTGCTTGGAGTATAAGTCGGGGACCAACCTGGGAAAGGATTTTGATCACGCTTGTAAATTTGTTTTTGGCTTCATCGCTGCGGTTCGATAATTACCTTCAGTGAATCCTTAGCTTCGGCGACGAGCTTGAAGCCCAGTCCTGTCTGCTCCAGCGGCAGCCGATGGGTTATCATGTCCACAACGTTTAGCCTCTTCCTGGAGAGCAGGTCGAGCGCTTCTTCAAGATCTCTCGGTGCGCCGCCGTAAGAGGTCATGATGGTTACCTCGTTGCGCCAGAATTCAGCCAGAGGCATCGTGATCTCAACGCTCGGCTCGGGGACGGCGAAGAAGAGGATGGTTCCACCCCTATCCACGCACTTCAAAGCCTGCCTGCTGGCCGCGGTTGCCCCGGTGCACACGATCACTTTATCGGCCAGCCTCCCACCGTTGAGCTGGCGTAGCCTTTCAATCACATCGGAGTTGGCATTTATTGTGGCATCAGCGCCGAATTTTTTAGCCGCCCTCAGCCGGTAATCGCTGATGTCGGTGGTGAATATCCTCGCTGCCCCTTTCAGACGTGCCAGCTGCAGATGAAGCAAACCGGAGAGACCGCTCCCCAAGATGAGGACAGTATCTCCATCACCGATTCCTGCCAGCCTCTGTGCCCGCACCACGCAGGCCACGGGCTCTATAAAGGTGCCCTCTTCAAAAGACATCTCCTGTGGTAGAAGATAGATCCCTTTCTCCACGTTCAGCTTGGGGACCCGGATGAATTCAGCAAAGCCTCCCGGATCATAGTTGGTGGTGTGCAGAGTTTCGCAAGCGGTCTCGTGACCGCGTCTGCAGTAGTGGCAGGTTCCGCAGGGGACATGGTGGGAGACGAAGACTCTGTCCCCCATCTTGTATTTGCTGACGCCCACCCCTACTTCAACTATTTCGCCGGTGGCTTCATGCCCCAGCACCCGCGGGGCGGTTCTGAGGCGATACCATTCAAGGACATCGCTGCCGCAGATCCCCGAAGCCATTACTTTCACTAGGATTTCACCAGGGCCGATTCTGGGCTTCGGCATCTCCTCAATCCTTATGTCGTTATTGCTGTAGTATCTCGCCACGCGCATCTGCTTCCCAAACAAACTATCGGATGTTAAGAAATACCTTTGCCGCAGCCTAAGGCTCAAAGATCGGACCCAAAAATCTCCTGAAAAGCAAGGACTGTTTTTCCCTTTCCTCTCTTTTCAGCTTATACCCGTAGAGCAGCCCGGCGACGAGACCGACCAGATGGGCCACGTTGGCAATGGAACCGCCGACCTCAAAAACGACCAGAAGAACGGAGAGGATTCCAAAGCCCAGCGTGGCCATCCAGAGCCTCAGCGGGATGATGAAGAAGAGCAGAACGGGCAAACGGGGGGCGAGCACGGTGAGCGCTCCTAGGACACCAAGGATGGCCCCGCTGGCTCCAAGCAGGATGGCTTCGGGAGCCGTGAAGAGCAATTGCCCTATGGCGGCTAGTATTCCTGAACAGAAAAATAAACCGAGAAACCTTTTGCCGCCTATTCTGGTCTCCAAAACCGGGCCAAACGAGAGCAGGACCAGACAATTGAACAGAAGATGCAGGAAGCCACCGTGAATGAAGATGGAAGTGATCAGCGTCCAGGGCCTTGAAACCACCGTGGCACCGGATGCGGCCAGATAATAGAGAAAGGTGCCGTGATCTCCCGGACGATAGTAGCCCGAGCCCAGAATAAACTGGGCTGCGAGCTGAATTACGAAAACGGAGATGATTAATATCAGCAGGGTCAAGCTGGCGGCGGGATATGGGAGGCGTGGTCTCCTCCGCTTTTCAGGTGGCTTCAAAGTGTAGAAATCGTAGCGGAACTGAAATTGTGGCTGTTCCTGCCCTTTATCGGCTACAGGTTTTGGTGGGGTTTCAATCTTTTCTGTTTCCTTCTTTCCCTGGCAATCATGGTTTTCCGGGAGCCTGTGGTCGGTGCAGTAGTTTCCCCCGCAGTAGCTGCATCTGAAGGGCAGGGCCACTTCCCTTCCGCATTTGTCGCAGACGGCCATTTTTCCACCTATCGCTCAAAGAGCCGAGTGTCCGAGGCAATTTATCCTTTTCTGCTCCGCGACTTGGGAAGAATTTATTTTCTGAAAGAACTTTAATTGCAGGGGTAGGGAGATGGACGAGGCGGGCCTGATTTCCAAGGGCATAAGAGTCACCAAGATATCCATTCTTACTTTAGTTACCTTGGGATGTCTCATGATCATAGCCGGGTTTCTCTCCGGAAGCGTGGCCTTGAAGGGCAGCGGTGTGGACACCCTCGGTGATGCGTTAGGTTCCGTGATCGTGTTGATCGGGTTGCGAATACTGACTAGGCCGCCCGACGAGAGGTTTCAATATGGATATTATAAGGTGGAGACGCTGGTTTCGATGATCGGAGCCATAATTCTGTCCCTGATAGGGGTCTGGATATTTTACGTTTCCATCTTGGCATTCTTCTCTCCGAGGGAGCTGGGATATCCCGCGGTGACGCTGGTTTTATCCGCGGTTTCCTCCGCGTCCTTCTTCCTGCTGGCGATTTACAAGGCAAGGACAGCTAGGGAGATCAACTCGCTGTCGCTGAAAACCGATGCGCTGGCCTCGGTGACCTCCGGGATGGCAGCCTCGATTGTCTTCGTCAGCTTGGCTCTTTCCTATCTAGGCATATATCACGCGGACGCGGTTGCGGGGATGATCATGGCTGCTTTGACCATGGTCCTGTCCTACACCGCGATCAAGGAATCTTCCCTGACGCTGCTGGACGTCTGTACCTGCACTGACGTTAGAGGCAAAATAAAGGAAATAGCGAAAGAAGTTCCCGGTGTAGACGAGGTAAGCGAGGTTTTGTTGCGAAAATCGGGGCCTTTTATTCTAGGTGAGATGCACATCGTCGTTGATGGAAGGCTTTCGGTTGAGGAGGCGCATGAAATAGCTGAAAAGGTTGAAAAATTGGTAAAGAAACGTGTGTTAGCGCTAAAGAGATTGGTAATTGAAATCGAGCCCAAGAGTTGACATGGACTTTGTTTTAATGAGCTAATGATTGGTTGAGCTTCAGTAGACGATAATTTAATAGTGTTGCAAAACTGGTCCAGATAAGATAGGGCAGCAGCATAATTCCAGCAGTTGAGGAAACTTGAAAAAATAGGACAATGGTAAGAACAATCGCTGTCAAAAGAGCGAAAATGGTGATTAAGCCTCCTTTCAATGATCGTCTGCCAAAGAAGACAGCTGACCACAGGGCGTTCAGAAACAACTGAAGGCCGAAAATGATGGTCGAGGCCGAGGTCCAGAAATTTGTTTCCGATTGTAGCAAAAGGTAAAGTGAGACTCCCATCAGCAGGTAGAGAATAAACCAGGCCGGAGCGAAAATCCAATTGGGTGGATTAAAAGAAGGTTTTTTCAGCCCCCGATACCAAGAAGAAATCGATCTTCGGGTGAAAATTGATCCAATTATCCCGGTAAACTCGCAGATTAATATGCAGACAATAAGTAATAGCAGATTCAAAACCAATCCTCCTTTCAATCTATAATACCGTAGCCACCACTTATTGGATCCCTGAATAAGAAAAAGCGAGGCGGCAGGAAGGTTAGAAGTGAAAAGACAAGAATAATTATGACTAGAAAAATTATCGCAAACAAGTTCCATTTCTGGGACATCTTTTTTCGGTTCATTATATTATAGGAAACCATTTGCCCGGCGATGATTGCGATGATAAAAGTTATGATGTCCAGTATTAAGATATCTTGACCCAACAGCCACTGATATGAATAAAAAATAATGATGATAGCAATTGGCATGATCCAAAGGCTGACCACTTTAGCGATAATAAAATTTGGCACCGATTTCCTCAGAAATTTGAATTCAATAGCGTAGAAAATAAAAGCGGGCCAGAAAGCCAGCTTCAAGTGTTCCCAAGTACTTTCGTTAACTGCAGCAATCAACGCCAGCGGCCTGAAGTTTCCTGAGAGTTCAAATGCAAAGTGAAGGAACGAACCAAAGAAGATGATAAAAAATGTGCCTGCAATAGTCCAATAAAATAATTTTTTGTTCATGATTTAGGTTCCTTTTATGATTTGCTTTTAACTTTAACAAAGATGTCTAGGGCTTCATTGGGCGTGGCGTTCTCGTGGATGATTGCCCTTATCGCTCTGGCCATGGCAACGGGGTAATCGTGCTGCCAGATGTTTCTACCCAAGTTGACGCCCACGGCACCCTTCTGTAAAGCGTCGTAGACCCAGCTGAAGACCTCCAACTCGGAATCTACCTTGGGCCCGCCGGCGATGACGATTGGTACCGGGCAGCCCTTCACGACCTTTTCAAAGCCCTCCTCACAGTAGTAGGTTTTAACAACGCGTGCGCCCAGTTCGGCGGCGATCCTGCAGGCCAGAGCAAGATACCTGGCGTCGCGCTTGCCCAGCTCGGTGCCCACGGCGGTGACGGCCATCGTCGGTATTCCGTAATCCTCACACTCGTTAACGAGATTAGCTAGGTTGAGCAAGGACTGATGCTCGTGCTCGCTGCCCACGAAGATCGACATGGAGACGGCGCAGGCGTTGAGCCGGATCGCCTCTCTGACCGAGGTCGTGATGCCTTCTTGATCGAGTTCCTCCTTCCGGGCCATGCTGGTGCCACCTGAGACCCTCAAAATGATCGGTTTCTGGATGGCGGGGTCGACGCAAGACCTCAGTATCCCACGGGTTAGCATGATGGCATCCACATAGGGCAGAAGCGGTGAAATGGTTTTGCCTGGCTCTTCCAACTTGGTCGTTGGTCCTTGGAAGTAGCCGTGGTCGATGGGCAGGAACATGGCCCTGCCGTCGCGCTGGATAAGCTGGGAGAGCCTGTTTTTCATTCCCCAGTCCACAAAACCACCGACTTTATTTTCCATCCGTTATTAAATAACCTTTCCCAAATGTTCATTGTCTGATGGCGCAAATGGGTTTATATAAACGGATTGATTTTATCTAATGAGGTTTGTGCATGAGCGACAGAGTTAAAAGAATTCTTTCCCTAATAATCATCCTCCTCTTCCTCCTCTCGTCGGCGATAGCGGTGATCATCAGCCTGCTCACCAAATAGAAACTTAATTAAGCCGCAGTTAAATTTCATATGATGCGGCCGTGGTCCAGCCTGGTCTAAGCTTTTAGCTGCCAAGAGGACTCAGGCCCTCCAAGCCTGTAGCCCGGGTTCAAATCCCGGCGGCCGCACCATGTTAAAAATGAAAATAAAAAATTTTGGAATTTTAGAGCCAGTGTTCGCCTGCTCAAATTAGCGACCAGAGGGCAAGCCCCACGATGCCCAGCACAATTGCTATAATCACGAATATTATCACTGAAATAATTGATACCGCCAGAGCCATGAGCCATCCGCAGTCAAAGAAATGCTTGACCAGCGCCAACCAAATGATTAACATAATTACTGACCCCAGCACCCCAGATAACACAGCGCCAACGATGCCGCCGATGATGGTGCCCAAGGCCACGATCCAGACTGCGTCGGTGAACTTTGCCTTTTCCTTGCCCGCCAGAGATCTTCCCGAAATCCACAACACCGGGGACAAGATGATAACGCTTGCTATTATCTGAAACAACAGCGCGGTCAGGTTAAGAACCGACATTGCTTATCCCACAATGATTAAGCCACCCCATGTTTAATACCGTTTTTAATTTTGGTACGCCCGCTTGCCGGATTTAGCCAGAATAAACTATACGAAAAGATACGTTTTAACCACCGGGAATTCAAGTTAGTTTGATTTTATGAGAAGCTATGTCCCGGACGCCAGCGCTCTGATCGGAGGTCATCTCACGCGCCTAATAAACAGCGGCGAGCTAAAGGAGTGCCGAGTGATGGTACCCAAGGTTGTTGTGGCGGAGCTCGAGCGCGAGGCCAAGCTGGGCAGGGACTCCGGTTTCAGCGGCCTTGCCGAGCTGAGAAGGCTCAAGCAGCTGTCGGAGCAGGGCAGGATTAGTCTGGAGCTGGTGGGAGAGCAACCGTCTTTGGTAGGACCGGAAGATAATTTGGCCGCCTCGGTTCGAGAGATCGCCAGAGCTAATGGAGCCGTGCTGGCGACCAGCGACGAGGTCATGGCCGAGGTGGCAAGGGTGGAGGGCTTGGAGGTCAAGCTCCTGCGACCTGCGCCGGAAGATCGTAGACCAAAACTTCTTGAATATTTCCGACCCGGAGTAATGTCGGTTCACCTCAAGGAAAGGGTGCGCCCCATGGCCAAGGTAGGTCGCCCCGACAACTTGAGGCTGGAGGTGCTGGGCGAGAACCCGCTAACCGAAACCCAGCTCCGGGAAATGGCGCACGAGATCATTGAATGCGCTAGGCAAGATCCCGAGGGCCGGGTTGAGATCGAGCGCTCTGGTGCCACCGTGGTGCAGTTTCACGAGTACCGCATTGCCATCGCCAGGCCCCCTTTCAGCGATGGAATTGAGATCACCGCGGTTCGACCCATCGTTAAGGTCACCCTGGATGATTACCATCTTTCCGAGAAGCTTAAGGAGAGATTGAGAAAGAGGGCGGAGGGTGTATTGATCGCCGGGCCTCCGGGAGCCGGCAAGACCACCTTCGCTCAGGCCCTTGCCGAGTTCTACCGGTCGCAGGGAAAGATAGTCAAGACGATGGAATCGCCGCGCGACCTCCAGGTGAGTGACGAGATCACCCAATACACTGCCCTTGAGGACGACATGGCAAAGACCGCAGATATACTGCTCTTGGTGAGGCCCGATTATACCATCTACGATGAGCTGCGCAAGACCTCCGATTTCCAGATATTCGCCGACATGAGGCTGGCGGGGGTGGGAATGGTGGGTGTGGTGCATTCCACCCGGGCCATCGACGCCGTGCAGAGATTGATCGGCCGGGTTGAGCTGGGGATGATTCCCATGATCGCGGACACGGTAATTTTTATCAAGGAGGGTCGGATTAAGGAGGTCTATTCCCTGAGCACGAGGGTGGGCGTTCCTCACGGCATGGTTGAGGCTGACCTCGCCCGCCCCATGGTTGAGGTCACCGACTTTGAAACCGGGGAGCCGGTTTACCAGATCTACTCCTTCGGCGAGGAGGTGGTAGTGATGCCCGTGAGGGGTGAACCATCTCGAAATGAAAAAAGGAAAGCCGAGATGATAAGGAACGAGATCAGGCGCTTGGTCGGCGGCGATGTGGAGGTAAGGATGATTTCAGGGGAAAGCGCGTTGGTAATCGCCGACGAGGATGACATCTCCAGAATTATTGGGCGTGGCGGTCGCACCGTTGAGAGGCTGGAGCACAAGCTCGGCGTTCGCATCGAGGTCCGGAGCCGGGAGTCGGAGGAATGAGGCAGCTGTAAAATTTACTTAGGCTGATTCCAGGGGTCGAGCTGTTTTAATTTAACACAAATCTTTTTAACAACGTTGGCTTATTTAGAGACAATGGCGAATCTTCTCATCAAAGATGCCAAGTATGTAGTGACGGTTGATCCCAAGCGCCGGGTTATTCGCGATGGGTCAGTGGCCATCGATGGGATGAAAATAGTTGATGTGGGCAAGTCCTCGGAACTCAAGCGTAAATATCCCCGGGCCGAGACAATTGATGCCAGAAACAAGATCGTCATGCCAGGGCTGTTTGACTGTCATGCTCATTCCTATCAGAACATGATCCGCGGCATGGCCTTTGTGCTGCCGAGGCGACAACGCGGGGCTTTTCTTCTGGGGCCAACGCTGCGCCTGCAGGGCGTTTACACTCCGGAGGATGCCAAAGCCTCGATGGCACTGAACTGTCTGGAGTACATCAAATCAGGGGTTATTGGTTTTTGTGATTGGGGAATTAACCTGAGGTACAAGATCGATGGTCTCGCCGAGGTAGTTCGTGATTCCGGAATCAGAGGAGTGCTTGGTAAATCTGTCATGGAATTCCCCGATTATGGTTCGTGTAAGAACGTGATTGATAAGGGATTGATCGAGGATAAGGATGAGTGCATTAGGGACACGATAAGGGCGATAAAAAAATGGCATGGTAAAGCCGACGGAAGAATTCAGATCTGGTTTGGGCCCAGAAGCGTCGGTGCCTTATCGGTAGAAACGTACAAGGAAATCGCCCTGTTGGTTAAAAAGTACCGGGTCGGCATCACCTTTCATCTCGCGGAACTGGGTGAGCTCGACACCGGTTTTATCTGGAACACCTATGGCATGTCGCCGGTGGAATTCATGAAATCGGTTGGCTGGGTCGGTCCAAATGTGAGCTTCAACCACTGCCTTTACCTCACCGGGATTGACTACAAGATCCTGATGGAAACGGGTACCAACGTCGTCCATTGTCCGGGGACCGGATTTGACACCCGGGTGCAGGATATGCTCCAGATGGGTATCAACGTAGCTTTGGGATGCGATGGCGGCCATGAGACCAACGACATCTTCTTGGCCATGAAGCTGGAAAAGGTGCTTCAGAACAGAACCCCGCGTCGGGATTTGACCATTCTCTATCCGGAAAAGTTGATTGAGATGGCCACGATCAACGGTGCCAGAGCCCTGATGTGGGACAAGGAAACGGGATCTATCGAGAAGGGCAAAAAGGCCGACTTGATCCTGGTGGACCTCAACAGGCCGTCGCTGGTTCCAATGTTGAATCCCGTTAATGATATCCCCTCCCGCGTCCTCGGTAGCGACGTTGATACCGTCATCGTCAACGGTGAGATTCTGATGGAGAATCGGATCGTGAAGAGCATGGACGAGGCCAGGGTTATCGAGGAGGCAAAGAGACGGGCTGAGGAAGTTAGAGAAAGAGCGGGATATGAAATCGAGCGGCACTGGCCCGAAATTTGAGCAAGAGAGATTGACAATTTTTGACGGACCAGCACTCGACTAAGTTGATTGGTCCATAAAATTATGGGAGGTTTTAAAAGAGTCGGGCTCAAATGAGTATGGTGCTGAAAAATATGAGGGACGTAGCCATTATTGGAGCCGGGATGACCAAATTCGGCCGGGCGCCCGGGGACTTGATGGACATTATGGCCGAGGCTTCGTTGCGCGCGATAAAACACGCCAACGTGGAAAAGGAGGAATTTGACGCCCTGTATGTTTCGAACATGATGGCCGGAGAAACCTCACACCAGACGGCAGTAGCTAGCTCCTTGGCAGACAGGATTGCCTTAGTGCCAGCCGCCGCTGACAGAATTGAGAATGGGCCGGCATCTGGAGGTTCCGCGATTAAAAACGCCTTTCTGGCGGTTGCTTCAGGTTACCACGATTTAGTTCTGGTCACCGGCGGAGAAAAGATGACCACGGCCGACACTGACGTCACAACCGATCTAGTGGCGACAATGACTCACCCCACAGCTGAGTACATCCATGGGGTTACTCTTCCCGCGATGGGAGGGATGCTCACCCGGCTTTACATGGAAAGATACGGCTTGACAGAGAAACACTTGGCGATGGTTGCGGTGAAAAATCACGCCAATGCTCTCAAGAATCCCTATGCCCACATCCAGCGGGCCTGCACTATTGAGGGGGCCATGAGCTCAGGAGTTATAGCCGATCCGCTGCGCCTTTACTATGTCTGCCCAATCAGCGACGGGGCAGCGTCATTGGTGCTATGTCCGCTGGAGAAGGCCAAGAAATATACCGACAAGCCGGTGAGGATTGCGGGATTTGGTCAGGCAACCGATGTTCAAGCCCTGCAGGAAAGAGACGATCCAACGGTTCTGAAATCCGTTAGGATAGCTGCCCAGAGAGCTTTCAAGATGGCTGGAGTTACACCGGATGACATCGACGTTGTTGAGTTGCACGATGCCTTTGAGATACTGGAGATAGCCGAGAGCGAGGACATCGGCTTTTTTGAGAAGGGCAAAGGTCATTTGGCCGTAGAGAAAGGCACCACTGCTCTGGATGGTGATTTGCCCATCAACCCATCAGGAGGACTAAAGGCGCGGGGACATGCGGTTGGTGCTACCGGGGTTGCCCAAGTGGTTGAGCTGGTTTGGCAGCTGCGCGGAGAGGCCGGTGAGCGGCAGGTCAAGGAGCCGAAGAGGGCCCTATCTTGCAACTTCGGAGGCTTCGGAAACAACACCGTGATACACATCTTTGAGAGGGGGTGGTGATAGTGGAGCAAAAGTTTGTGGCTTACAAGTGCCGATCATGTGGCCGAGTGATGAACCCCAAGCACGACCGATGTCTTACCTGCAAAGGTATGGAGTTTGACGAGATTGAGCTGCCCAAGGTTGGGAAGCTTGTCACTTACACCAAGCTTTATGCACTGCCGCAGGGAATTGAGGCACTGCCGCCTTTGACACTCGGCATAGTTGATTTCGATGGTGTCAGGGTGCTCGGACAGCTTACCACCGACGAGCCAGCTATAGGGATGTCGCTGAGGCCCGTCTGGGGAAAGATCAGGAAACTAAATGACAAAGATATTTATGGGTTCAAGTTTGAACCTGTAAGCTGAGAATAAAAAAGGAGGTAAGATAATGGAGCACGACTGGAGCAAAGTAATGAAGCCTTATCCGCCGCGGAGAATAATCCTGCCCAACGGGGACGAGATGGTAGTGAAGAGCATGGAAAAGAGCGAGATCGAGGAAGTCTGTGATGCATTGATTCCAAACCTGAAAATACACAAGGAATGGTTTGACTTGGTTACTGCAGAGATGATAACCGAGTTCTACCTCTGGCGCGAGAACAGACCCATGTGGGGTTTGCCGGCTGAGAGCCATTTCAACCTTGTCGGCAGAGTTGATGGCGAGGTGGTCGGCGTCACCAACGGTGCTCTGAGGGACCCCAAGACAGGCTGCAGCCTGCACACCACCACACTGAAACGAGGACTGCAGATCGGTGCCTATCTCTGGCCTTGTAAACTTGAGATGTACTTTGATGTTCTAGGCGTTGACGTGGTGGAGGCAAGTGCGGAGAGCTTGATCGGTGGCCGAAAGCTGTTTCAGGCCTACGGTTTCACCGCGCACCCGGACAAAAAGAGCCACTTTGGTACAATGTTGCAAACAATGACAAAACAACAGTGGGACAGGATAAAGGCCGGTAAACTTGTAGGCGAGAGAATTTAGGTCTTAGCGCATCTTGAAACTGGGCGGGCTTCTCTCAGGCCCGCCGCCGTTCCTTTTAGTAACATTAGGTTTTGCTCGAAAAGTTTTCTTCATTTTTAGACGATTTT
>JAWCKT010000010.1:0-18375 GCA_038851515.1 Hadarchaeum sp. (SeqCode) | reverse complement strand
ATAGTGATGAGATACTTCACCTCAAGGCCTTTCTTAAGGGAGAGATAGGTGGCGTAGGTTGAGTCCTTTCCACCGGTAAAAAGCACGGCAACCCTCATCTTGGCACGACCAATCAGGAGGATTCGATTGCAACTTTAAATAGATAGATTTAGAGTCAATAATGGTGCCAGAGTGAGAAGGCCCTGGATAGCCATCGTTGTTCTTGTGGTCGGGATCTTTTTGATGTTGGAGGGATCCAAGCTTTACGCCGTTTCTTTTGTGACAGATTTGGTCATGCTTGTTGTCGGCGTTATTCTTACCATTTCCTATCTACCGCTAATGGGAGACTACTTGGAAAAGAGGTTCGGAGGCAACTCCATCGTAACCTATCTGCCCATTCTGGCAACGTTGGGCGCGGGATTGCTTTGGCAGTCAGTCTCCAGGGCTCTGGCTTTGATGGATAGGGTGATATTTGTCGGAGTTGGGATCATTTTAATCGCAGTTTCAATTGTTTACCTTCGCCGCGCCATGAAATTAAGACCAAAATAACCTGTCGGTGTCAAAGGACTCCTCTGCTAAAGTGTCCCGTCGTGTAGCCTTTTCTTATGTTATGATCGTCAAATGGTTCAAAGTTCAATATTTTCCGATAGATGCGGATGATCTTGGCAACGTCTTTTTCAACATCAATGTAAAAGTATTTTATGCCGGCCCGAACGTAATCTCGGGCTTTGTTGAAGAGTCCCAGCTGTTTCCAGTTGAGAATCTCAGTGATACCGTGAGTGTTTCTAACCCTGAAGCGCCTACCTCGTTCGTCGACGAGTTCCTTAACTCCTAATTTTTGTTTGCTGCTCATCAGGATTATGTCTCCATGGATCACCACGATGAAGCGCTTATTTTTCAGGAAGATCGTCTCTTTGAAATTAAGCTCTGGGGAGATGATGGGGGTGCCCGGATAACAGTGGAGATCGATATCGTTGAAACAGTTGAAGGAGTAGTCCAAGTGTAGGTCAAATCCACTCAAAAATTTTAACAGACCACGGTTGCCTACTAGCACGCCGGCGGGCTTTATTTGGCTTATTTTTTCAACTATCTCGGTCACTTGCTTGTCGGAGAGGATTCGCGGCGTGTAGACAAAGAAGCGGGATTTCTTCATCAAATTTTTAACTTGCTCGCAGTCATCCTTGAGGACATCATAGTAAACCACATCGGCTCCGGCCCTATCGGCGGCTAGCGCCATTTCTTTATCGTATGTTTTCACGAAGATCATAACCCTTGAATTGTTTTCAACGGCCTTAAACTTAGGTAAGGTGATTTTTCTCGGCCTGATGCTGGGCTTCACATGCTTTATTTCTTCTCCCAGTTCAAGCTTGATGTCAACTGATGAGGTTTTGTAGATCGGAGATCCGTCTTTTGCCCCCTTAATCTCAATCTCTACCTCATCGCCGGCGAAAGCTTGGCTGACTTCGGTTCCGTCTTTTAAGATTCTGTCTACTTTGTAGCCCATGATGTCATCGTTAGTCCAGATAGCCACACCATCACCGATTTTCAGGTCGGCCCTGAGCTTCAATTTGCCGTCCTTGAGTGTGCCTAGAAACAACCCCCGATTCATCGGCCTTTTTGGGTCCACAACATTATCGTTAAAAGCAAAGCCCGTAGTGAATCCTCTGTTAAAGACCACCATGAGGTCTTCGATATCCTTTTTCTCGATGTTGAACTTCCCCTGATAGTAGGCGTCGATGTACTTGCGATAAATTCGCGCCACAGTACCTACGTAGAGAGGGCCCCTCAGCCTCCCCTCTACCTTAAGTGAAGTAACACCGGCCTCGATGATCTCGGGGAGCTTTGGCAGAAGGCAGAGATCCATGGTGCTCAGCGGATATCTGTTGTTGTATTTCTTCCGGCAGGGTTGGGCGCACATTCCCCTGTTGCCGCTTCTACCGCCGGCAATTGAGGAAAATAGGCACTGCCCACTATAGCTGAAGCAAAGCGCCCCGTGGACAAAGACCTCAGTGGGGAATTTCTGGGATAGTGCTTTTATCTCATCATAACTCAACTCTCTGGCGAGAATTACCCGGTCGATGTCTTTGGGTATGGAGTAGCTGTTGACCGTTGTCGCCTGGGTGGACAGGTGAATGTCCAAATCGGGAAAGTTTTGCCTGAGCAGCGGGATAAAACAGGGGTCCTGGATGATGATGGCATCCGCCCCCGCTGAATAGGCCACGTTTATTAGCTTGAAATAATCATCTAGTTCCTCGTTTTTAATCAAGGTGTTAAAGGCCACGTAGACTTTAACCTCCCTCTCGTGGCAATAGTTTACCGCACTGAAGATGGTTTTTTCGTTAAAATTTTCGGCCAACATCCGTGCGTTGAATCTGCTCAGGCCAAGGTATACGGCGTCGGCTCCATTTTTTACCGCGGCCCTTAAACACAGCTCATCCCCAGCGGGCAGAACCAGCTCCACTCTCGACATCCAGTCGATAATTGAACCTCGGTTTGTAAAAGACTTGATCCACATGATATCGGTGCGCCGCCACTTATTTTGGGGAACGCGGATTGAGATTTAGGGGATTCGATGAATATCTCGTCAGGAGTGCTGTTTGGGCTGGTTGCGATGCTTTCTTGGGGGGTAGCCGATTTCTTTGCAGCCAGAGCAATTAGACAGGCCGGAGTGTTTAGAACACTTGTCTGGGGTCAAACGGTTGGCCTTCTGGTCTTAATCACCGTGGCTTTTTTAGTCGGTGTCGCTGTTCCATCATTTTACATGCTGATGATTATTTTGCTCGCGGGATCTCTTAACGTGGTCGCCTGTTTGTCATTTTATCAGGGGCTGCAGGTGGGTAAGGTTTCCATAGTCAGCCCAGTTTCGGCCTCTTGGGTTGTGGTCACAGTAATTTTGAGCCTAGCTTTTCTCGGCGAAAACCTTTCCCAGTCGCAGGCGATCGGAGTTGTTTTGACTATTGCCGGAATTTTCCTGACCTCCTTTAAATTCCGTGACCTGCTAAAGCTCAGGTTGAGAAATCTTGCCGCTGGGGCGCAATTTGCAGCGATATCGATGGTGGCCTGGGGCGTACACTATATTTTCATTGATGTCCTAGTAGCCGAACTCGGTTGGTTTTTACCGGTTCTCTCGGTCAAGGCCGTCACTGTCTTTAGCTTGCTGATGTATTCGGGTTTTGCAAATAGAGACATCTCCTATCCCAGAAGCGTCGTCCCGATGGTAGTGGCAGTCGGACTCTTGGAGGCCGCGGCTTTCACCGCTTATGGGGCGGGCGTAGCTTCAGAGTTCACCGCGATCGTGGCACCAGTCGCGGCCACTTTCCCTGTTGTCACCATTATTCTGGCGAGGATATTTTTCAAGGAAATGGTGGAGATTAACCAGAAGATAGGCATCGGCGCTGTTTTGGCGGGGTTGGTCTTGCTGTCACTGTAAAAATAGTTTTGGTGTGGGCAGCTTCCCAATTTAAGCCAGTTCACGGCCCTGTATAGCAAGCCGATTGAATGTAGACTCTGGAATTCACCGATGATCAGACATTTGTAAAAAAATCGAAATTTGGAAATAGTTTCTCCGGTCGTGTTCTAACTTATCAATTTCAGCTTCTTCAAACCATTAATAATCTGATTGGTTATCAGTTCCGGGGGCGCATCCACGGAATTACAGGTGACGGTGATTATCGGTAGCCTTTTTCCATAGTACTCCAACAGGGGTTCGGTCTGTTTTTCATAAACCCTAAACCTCTCCTCGATGACCTCCTCTTTGTCGTCATCTCTTTGGAAGAGAGGTCCGCCGCATTTATCGCAGATTCCATCCACCTTAGGTTTCAGAACTAGAAGGTTATAGACCTCTCCACAGTTCCGGCAGGTTCTCCTCGCTGATAGCCTTTTTACGATGATTTCCTTGGGCACTGCTAAGTTGATACAAGCATCTATTTTTACGATTTTATCCAAGGCCTTGGCCTGCTCCAGCGTCCTGGGAAATCCGTCAAGAATGAAGCCATGTTTACAGTCAGGTTGGTTGATTCTCTCTTTTATTACCTCAAACACGATTTCATCCGGAACCAGCTGGCCGCCGTCTAGGTATTTTTTAATTCTCTTCCCCAGCTCCGTCCCCTCTTTAATCTCCTTCCTAAAAATATCCCCTGTGGAGATGGCCGGGATGTTAAGCATCGATTTTAGCCTTGAAGTCTGGGTGCCTTTGCCCGATCCCGGTGCTCCCAGCATTATCAATTTCACCTTCATCGCCTCGTCAAATTTTCTGGTTCAAGAATCTATTTGAGCGCCTCTATAATAAACTGTCGTAAACTGAGGAAAGGCTCTTGAGAGGCGAGAAATACTGGGTTATTGGAGGGGGTGAGCAGATTATCGAGATAATAATCTTTATCTTGGGCCTAATTTTAGGAATCATTCTCTGTTTTCTCTATCTGAAGGGGCGATTGTCGGTCCAATTTGAACGCTGGAAATCGGAATTCGAGTACAGGATCAGGCAGGAAGTTCTCGAGAGAAGTCGGGCAGCGCTTAAGGGAAAAATAGGTGAGCAGCTCGCCCCGCTATTGCCCATGTTTAAGCACGAGCCCGCCGATGCAAGATTTCTGGGCTCCCCAGTGGACTATGTGGTTTTCGATGGCTATAAAGAGGGGGAGCCGAGGGGAGTAACCTTTGTCGACATTAAGACTGGTAAGAGCGCCGAACTCACGCCCTTGCAGCGGAGGCTCAAACAGGTGATTGAGGAGGGCAGGGTAAGTTGGGAGACAATTCATTTAGGCGGGCTGGAAGGCGAATGACCTAGTTTGAACGGGCATCCTTTCAAAGGCCAAGTGCGGCAAAAGCGCTGTTCTTTAATCCGGCGAAGAAGAGCATGCAGGGCAGCATGAGCACCCCCATGCAATGGGTTCTTTTTACTTTGGTTAAAGCGGGCAGCGTTCCAACTGCAGTGGCCGCGGCCAGCACCAGAATTCCGATTAATCCAGAGCAGTAAAGGGTAAGTCCTGATATAAAACCCATAACGGCGACACCAAGGCCACGGTACGGGAGTCGGTCCATGTGCCTGGCGGCGAGCTTTCCCAGTTGGAGCTGTACGATAGCGGCAACGCCTCCGGCCAGTAAAGCCACACCAATTATCAGCAGCGGGTTGACGTTGCCGGTCTCCATGATCTTCTGGACAGCAACGGCAGCCCCGCTTCTTGCCCTTCCGATGGCAAAAATCGCAATGAAGGAAAAGATGGCCTTAGAGGTGTTCACGCTGCTTACCGCCAGCAGAAATTCTTCGGTGCCACTAGAGCGAGCAACCAGCTGGGCCAGCACGGTGCCTTGGGAGGGACCGATGCTTGGCACAATTCCGGTTAAGATTCCAGCGGCAGTCCCAGCGCAGACGGGTTTCAGACCAGTTGGGATCTTAACCGGTTCTTCATCAGTGTGTTGTTCTGGAAGTGAGCTGCAGTTGATAATGCTGGGCAACAGCACGCTGGCCCCGAAAAGTCCTGAGAGCAGGGGCAACAGCGCGGTGTCAGCAGGTATGATGCCGGAGTCAAGGGAGAAAAGGCCAAGCAGCCCCGACACCAGAAAAATTACCAAAGCCCAGATAATTTTATTCCAAGACCTCTCCAGGGAGATCATCACGACGGTTACGGCGAGGAGCAACCAGTGCATCTGTGGCTTGATGAATTCGTATACCGGACCGATGGCAGGCATAAATGGCAAGGCCAGCGCCGTGGACAGCATCACACCACCCAAGCAACCTTTTGCCGTGAGCCTGATTGCCTGATATCCTCTCCCCTCGAGGAGAAGTCGGTGAGCAGGCAACACGGAGAGCTCGGTGCCCTCTTCAGGCGCGGCGAGGAAAGTTGATGGAATATAGCTTATGAAAGCGTTCGTGATCGACATCGCGACTATCAAGGCCACCATCTCCGTCGAGGCACCGGCGGTCAGGGCGATCAAGATTGGGGTCAGGTTGTTGACGTGGAGCCCTGGTATCAGCCCGGTTAAGGTTCCTAGCGCCACACCCGCCATAATGTAGGCGAGCGTTTCCAACATCTAAGCATCCTCAACCAAATGTAGATGTGAGGCGCTGGTCAACTTTAGCTCAACCTCGCCCTTGTAGAGCTGGATCCAGCCATCAACTCGGACAGTATCGCCGACGTGAACCTCAGGCAAACCATCCTCGGCGATCCAAGATGGGATGAAAACTTGAAGTCTACCTCCGTCATTCTCCAATATTAGCACTAGGTTCCCGCTACCAACGATTTCTCGCTTGGAAATTACACCTTGTACCTTGACCGGAGCGCCAGCATTTTCTTTGCCGATTTCGGAGAGCTTTACCGGTGCCGTGTGCACAACTTTGACATCCTTGGCTCCTTCCGGAATTACTTCGAGCTCTCCTTGGTAAAGAGCAACTTCTCCGGTTATTTCTACGATGTCAAGAAGTTCAATTGATTCTTCAAGCTGTGAACGAGTTCTTGAGAATATCGGCACATTGACAAGCCCTCCTGATTTATCCTTCAGCTTGAGAAAAAGGTGGCCCTCCTGGTGGTCGCGGTATTCGACAACTTGACCTGAAACGGAAACTCTGAGTCCGATGAAAGTTTCGTTCAGGCTGGCGATTGGGGTTATCTTGGGTCGGGCAGTAACAGCAGCCGCGTATATGGCAACCAAGCCCACCAAGGAGCATATCAGGCTCAGTTTGGTCGTGTTCACCTCCACTTTTACCCGCAGGTGTTTTGCGCGCGGGGCATTAATAAACGAAAAATGTCGGAAAAATTAGCTTATGGCGATTTTGGTTACAACACCCGATAAAAAACGGGCTTTGGTTCCGCTGGTTTTCTGGCCAGGCGATAATTATTATAACCCGTGGGTTTAGTTAATTTTGACCTTTATGTTTGGATTCACCGGAACCGTGGTGGGCCTAAGATGTTATGCGGGTATAGCGCTAGCCTCCGACACTAGAGGCACCTCTTATTATCTAGTGGTTAGCAAGAGGGTTCCCAAGCTGTTCAAGCTTGATGATTTCATAGGTGCCGCGATTTCAGGAAGCTCTGGAGACATTCAGAGCTTTGTGAGCCTGCTCCGGGCCGAGGCCAACCTTTACCGTTTGAATCGGGGTCGTCCCATCACGACTAAGGGGCTGGTCCAGGTGGCGTCGAACCTCCTCTTTGGCAGGAGGATTTTTCCCTACATTGTCGCCGGTGTTATCTCAGGAATAGACCCGGAGGGGCCCTGCCTGTACTTCCTTGACCCCGTCGGTGGGAAGATCGAGGAGGAAAAGTTTGCCAGCGCCGGAACAGGGTCGACGATTGCCTACGGTGTGCTCGAGCAGATGTACCGGGACGACATGTCGCTAGAGGAATGTGCCAAGCTGGCGGCGCAGTCGATAAAAACGGCGATAGAGAGGGATGCGGCCACAGGTGAGAAGACGATGGTGGCGGTCATTGATAAGAATGGCTACCGGGAACTCTCCGAGGAAGAAGTTGCCAGGCTACTGAAATAATTTTTAAACAAACTTCTGCGTCTATCTGAAAATATGGAACAAGTAGTCCGTTTCGTTGCGGAGAATATCTTTGTAGTTTATCGCCTGCTCAACGCTCTTGATCTCAGTTTCCACGACGACGGTTTCTGCCCTTTTTATTTTAGCTAGCCTCGCGTAGTGCTCTAGATTATAATGCTTCATCATCCCCAGTTCTAGATGCAATGGCGGCCGCAAGGTCATTTCTTCTGGGATATAGTCACTCAGATGAAGCTCCTTGATGTAATCAGGCGGTATTGATGCAAGGGAGCTTTCCGGATGTGCCGTTGTTTGTCGGGTAAATTCGGCATTGGTTAACCAATTTCCGATGTCAAAGTTGAAGTAGATGGGCACACCCTGCTCCCTTACTCTTTTCACCAACCTGAGGCATTCATCGATTTCACAGCAGATGCCATCGAAGGCGACATTGTTCTCCAAGTGAAGGGCGAGACCCAGCTCGTTGGCAAATTTTCCAAGTTCCACCAAGCTGTTGACCAAAGAGTTGTGTACCATCTCCCTATAATCCCCAGTTCTGTTTTCAACAGGAAAGTTTCCAGGGCATAGGCTCACATATTTTGCGCCAATATCAGCTGCGAGTTGAAGGTGTTTCTTTTGAATCTCCGTTGCGGCTTCCCTGTCCTCTTCCCTGAGCGAGCCAATGCCCCCGTTGGCGAATGAATGGGGTAGGTTCACGGACAAGGTCAGTCCGTTTGCCCTGGCCAGTTCGTTAATGCGCTTATTTTTTTCAGGGTAAAAATCCAAGTAGGCATCGGTGGAATCCAGCTCGATTTCAAGATGGGTCATCCCGAGATCGGTAATTATCTTAATCTGCCTTTCAACGTTCAACTTGGCTTTTTTTAGCACCCCTGGGTTTATTGAACTTAAACTTAACCCCCCTTTAATGAAGGCGAGCCTTTCCCGTTCGTCTAGGTGTTCTATCAGGAGGCAATTTTTGAAGTTTCGGCCGAGGGTAACCATTTTTATCCCAGTATAAACTATTACCGTACTTTTTACGCTTTACGGGAGTGTTGTTAAGGACCATTATTAGACAACTTTATATCCGTCGTCATGACTTAGGCCTCTTCTATTAGTTAACCAAGATCGGACTTAATGGCTTGGCAACAGAACCTCTAAGAATGGCAATAAGTTTGTCCAGAATATCGGCTAGGGATATCGATAAAAAAATGTTTTCAATGACACCTTTTCATTCCAAAGCTTGGCGCCCCAGCTCTGTTGTTTTGAGCCTAGAATCCAAGTAGCCCAGCATCTGGAGCCTTCTTATCTGTCCCTTGGCTATGATTAGCGGCATGCCGGCAGCCGAGGCCGCCCGGTCTATCGAGGCTCCCTTATCCAAGGCCTTCATTATTGTCCTTCCAGCTTCACCAACTAAAATTTCGTCCGCGATTCTCCTCTTCACCGCGGGGTCTATGTTCGGCCTAGCGTCCATTATTCGGGTAAGAAGCTCAAAACCTTCAACATCGCCGTATTTGCTGCGAAGCACCTTTTGGGAGATGGTCGAGCCAGCTATGGCCGCGCGGAGACTCTCCAAGTCTCTAAGAAATTGAAATATCTCTTGATGGCGCCTCAGCTTGCCTTCTTCACTGAGTCCAAGTGCATTGCGCAGCGATTCGTTGGCTTCCCTAAGTACCCTGAGCTCCTCACGCTGGGCCTCGATTTCCTGTTGTAACTTACGCTGACGTGCTCCACCGCCTGAGTAGAGTATCCAGCCCAGAAGAATTAGAATGATTGCGACAAGGAAGATTTCGATCCAGATATCAACTGTCATCCCATCTCCCATACAAGTTTGAGCGTAGGGGGATTTAAAACTACAGGGCACTTCATTATCTTCTGAGAAACGGAGAAGGCGGGTGAAAAATTGCCATTTTCAGAACTCAAATGTCTTAGGTGCGGGAGAAGATACCGGCCGGCCAAGGACCTATGTGTCTGCGGGAGCTGCGGTGGGAAGCTTGATGTGGTTTATGATTATCAGCTCATTGCGGAGGAAATCGATAGGGAAAAACTCGCCAGAAGAAAAAGCGGGGTCTGGAAGTATTTTGAGCTGCTGCCATTGATGAGCCGAAAAAATATCGTGTCACTTGGCGAGGGTGGCACGCCTTTGATTCCAGCGAGAAATCTAGCGAAGGAGCTGAAGATGAAGCACCTGTATTTAAAGGACGAGACCAGAAACCCAACCTCTTCGTTCAAGGATCGGCCGATGAGCGTAGGCGTGTCGAAAGCTGTTGAGTTTGGGGCTCGCGAGGTGGTGTGTGCTTCAAGTGGCAACGCCGCTATAGCTCTATCTGCATATGCAGCCAAGGCGGGCATCAAGTGTCACGCCTTTGTTCCCGCTGGCGCCCCGGAGAGTAAAGTAGCCCAGCTTTTGATGCACGGTGCTCATGTCGTTCAGCCCAAGGAGCGCGGTAAAGGAGACCCTACTTATAAGCTCATGCAGGATGCTTGGAAGAAATTCGGTTGGCACCCGATACCCAGCGGTGGGGCCTTCAACCCCTACCAGCCCGAAGGCTCGAAGACAATTTCCTATGAAATCTGCGAGCAACTGGGCTGGCAAGCGCCTGATTGGGTAATAGTCCCAACTGGAGCCGGGACGCTTCTTTCAGGAAATGCCAAGGGTTATTTTGAATTCCAGAAGATGGACCTGATAAAGGAAGTGCCGAGTCTCGCCGCGATTCAGGCTGATGGTTGTGCCCCCATCGTCAAGGCATTTAAGGAAGACACACCACCGTACGAGATACCGCCATGGCCTAACCCGAAGACGGTCGCGGGCGGTCTAGTTGATCCTTACCCTTGGGACGCCGATACTGCAATTCCCGCGCTCAAGCGCTCCAATGGAACAGCAGTGTCCGTAAGCGACGCTGAAATACTGGAGGCTGTCAAATGTTTGGCCAGAAGCGAGGGCATTTTTGCTGAGCCCTCCGGGGCTGCTGGTTTGGCGGGATTGAAGAGGTTGTTGGACGAAGGCGTCATCTCGGGTTCCGATATCGTTGTGGTTGAAGTTACAGGCGGCGGTCTCAAGGATGTGGCCACCGCGATGAAAATAGTTGAGAAGCCAGTGGTGATAGGTTCAAGGCTAGAGCAGTTGCAAGAGCTGTTTGTGGGGAATGAGAAAAAGCGGCAAATATTTTGACCTGCGTGATCGATGGAGACAAGCGTCTGTTCATAAAAATTGACTTAAATAAAAATGGATTGGCTTCTTGGATGGCTGATGGAGGTTGATTCAGGCGTCCCAGAAACGTCTGGTGCGTGAGTAAATTCTTTCCGCTTGAAGGATGTTCCGGTAAAGGGCTTCATCCGATGAGGTCTTACTGAGAATTCTGGCGGCAGTTTGAGGCCCGATGCCGCGTCCGGAAAGGGCGATCACTGCCCGTTTTCCGTAGCTCAGAATCAAATTTGCGGCTTGGAAAGCCCGCTTAAGCAAGTGTTCCTCTTCTCCGTTTAGCTTTATCCCCGCCGCGTGTTTTTTTATTGCCGATAAAACAACACGATTTTCTCGAGGCAGCAGGGTGATCAGTCTAGCCCCGCAGTTCTTGCATACCGGAGGATCCTCAACGCGTCCGACTCTAGTGGTTGTAGACCATTTGTTGCAGTTGAGACAATGGAGCCTGACAAGCTGTTGGTCCAAACGCCTAACGAGCGCGCGGATGATCTCTCGCTCAGCTTTTTTGGGCAGAATTAGTTCGCTTCCTGATATTTCGTTCAGAATGGACCAGGCTAACGGCGTCGGCTCTTCGCCGCTTAACGTCGAGATCTTGATGGCTCCCGATTCCAGAAGCCTGAGAATTTCCATAGTTTTCTCAAGGTCGAGCTTTTCCACCATCACCTCCTTCAATGCCTCTTCGTAAATTGGTGTACCCTCGAAATGTCCCACCAAACGACGTAAGTTTAACTGAGTCAGGTCGGCATCCCTCTTTATCGCCCCGAATCTCTTTGCAACCTGAATTAGACGCCACCTGAACATTGGGCTGTCCTTCAGGGTTATCTTCAGGATGGGCAACAGATGCTCCGGCTTGAGTCCAGTGATAATCGTCTTGATAAGTTCTGGGTCGGCTTTAATCGCTTGTTTGATGGCAATTCGGTAGGGGTCAACTTTTACGGCGACACTGGCCCCCATTCTTGCCGTCAACAGGGCCGCTAAAACCAATGCCATGGTCTGGTTGACAAGGCTACCGAAGCAGGCGTGTAGGACCACAAAGTTACCGCTGGCTTCGACTAAGATATTTTCATGCGTAGGAACGGCACCGCTGGTAATTTGCTCATTAATATGCTCAACCAACCAAACTGCAGCTTGTTTATCCACCGGGTATTCCTTGATAAGTGTTGAAGTTATCTCTTCGCATCCCTTGCCTTCTTTTAGCAATTGAGCTATTTTCGACCTGAGGGAACCGACTTCGTGGGCGACTTCAAAAGGCACCGGGATTAGCTCCCCTTCCCAGGCCGGAACTGCGCCCAACAGATCGTTGCTTGGCTCGACCAACACTTGCCTACGTTCATTATCAATTTCGATAATCTTCCAAGCTTCACCCTTCATGATGAACGTTAGATCTTGGTCCCCATGATAGGCGACGAATTCCTCGTCCAAAGTGCCGACAGTTTTCCTGGAGACGATGTCCTTTATCGCGTAGCGCCGGGTGTCGGGTATCATTGATAAATTGGTGAAATAGTAAGAAAATCCGGGCCTGCGTGGCCTGAAATGATTGTCTTCCAATTTTATCATACCTTCTGAATCAAGTTGTTTTAACACCCGTTCAGCAATAGATGCGTCCAAACTCCGGTATGGTCTGGCCTTTTTCAACAACGAAATAGTTTCCTCAATGCCTGATTTACCCCGATCAAGGGAGATCCCGACTAGTTGGTGGGCCAAGACGTCCATAGAAAGGCAATGAAATTTTTCCGACTCCAGTTCACCCAGCAAAGTTTTCTTTCCAATGACCATAGCTTCGGCAACGTCGTCCGGGCTGGCCGCGATTATAATTCCTTCAGATATAGCTTCGGCGCGATGGCCTGAACGACCCACCCGTTGGACCAATCTAGTCACTTGACGCGGCGACATATACTGGGCCACTAGATTTACCGCCCCTATGTCAATTCCAAGCTCCATAGAGGAGGTGCAGATGAGCCCCTTCATGTGGCCTCTGCGGAAGTCCTCTTCAGCCTCGATCCTGATTTCCTTGGCCAGGGAGCCATGGTGGATACCAACCTTAAGCGACGGTTCCAGCAATTTAAGGCGGGACCCTAATGTTTCTGCTGTCTCCCTCGTGTTGACGAAGATCAGGACTGGGCCATATTTATTGATCAGCTCATGAAGCCTTCTGAGCCTCGACGCCATTGCGGGGTCAACGCAAAGGCGCTCCGCGAGCTCTACATCATTTTTGGATGGCAATGGGCTCTCGATCCTGATTTTAATCTTTTTATCCATTGAGGCATCCAGAATCTCGACAGGGCGGTCAGAACCAACCAGAAACTTTGCTATTTCATTTTTTGAACCGACTGTGGCCGAGAGTCCAATGCGCTGAAAATTGCCGGCTATTTCTGAGAGGCGCTCCAAACCGACGGCCAGCTGGACCCCACGCTTGTCGGTAGCCAGCTCATGTATTTCATCTATAATCACCCACCGAACGCTTTTCAGGTGTTTTCCAATGATTTTCCCAGGCAGTATGGCTTGGAGGGTTTCAGGTGTCGTGATCAACATTTTCGGTGGTTCCATTTTCTGTCGTTGCCGTTCGCCCGCCGGTGTGTCCCCGTGTCTGACCGTGACGGTGATTCCCAGTGACTCACAGATTTTCGTGAGCCTGCCGAGCATATCGCGGTTCAGTGCCCGCAGCGGAGCGATGTAAAGTATCTCGATTCCGGCAGCCCGATTTTGCGATAGGTAAAGGCTAAGCACCGGAAGAATGGCAGCCTCGGTTTTTCCAGTGCCCGTGGGAGCAACCAGCAGCACGTTTTTTCCGCCCAGTATAGCGGGCAGGGCCAGCTCCTGTGGCTTGGTGGGGCTGCTAATCCCCATACCCTTGATGGCCAGCCTCACGGGCTCTATCAACTGGGAAAAAACATCCATTTATTCAGCTCAAACGATGTATTTAATTGAAGTTATAAATCCAACGATGTTGGTTTGCATGCTTGAAAATAAAATACTGAAGCTGCCGGAAAGTCTGCGTCCAAGACTTCAGCGGCCGTTAGGAAAACTGTTTACCAACCTAGACGATGTTTTTAATTATCTCCGTAAAATCAGACCCAACAGGTTGATCACGGTTGGTGATATGGTAACCTATGGCTTTCTCATTGCCGGGTTTAAACCCGACATCGCAGTGATAGATTTAGTTATCATGAGAACTCCGGCTGGTGAGGAGATTAAGTCAACGTTAGAGTCCTTTGAAGCTGACGTTGTTCGGGTTAGGAACCCTGCTGCCTCGATATCTCCGGAGCTTTGGAAAGCGGTGGAGTCGGCAAAACCGCCCACAAAGATCATCGTAGAAGGTGAAGAAGATCTTGCCACGATCCCGGCGGTGCTTACCTCGCCAGATGGGTCGGTTGTGGTGTACGGACAGCCAAGGCAGGGAGTCGTTTTGATCGAAGTTAATGAAAAAAAGCGCCAAGAATTTCTGGAGATTTTTAACCAATTCAAGGAATGATCCAACCGGCAACTGTACCCATCCCAAATAATTTAAAACGTGGGGTTTATTTTGGTATAGTTCTATGGAAAAGGGGATAAAAATGAAGATTGAAGTGATCAAAAGGACAGAAAATCCACTGCTTAAGAGGGTCGAGGTAGATTTCAGAATAGATCACTCGGGGGCCCCGACTCCCAGCCGACTTGAGGTCAAGCCCCAGCTGGCATCCATCCTGGGAACATCCGAGGAACTTCTCGTGATTGAGCGGTACACTAGCACACATGGTCGTCAAGTGGCAACCGGGGTAGCTCGTGTCTACAGCACGCGCGAGCAACTGGAGTCCATGGAGCCCGAGTACCTGTTAAAGCGCGGCTTACCCAAGGAGGAAAAGGCTGCTGAGGCGAAGCCGGAGAAAAAGGCGCCCCCAGCTAAGAGCGAATCAGTTAAAGGAGAGGGATAAATATGGCTGAGAAGATTAAAGCATCGAAGTCTAAGATATACAAACTTGATGGAAAAACCCTGAAGCGTCAGAGGCCTCAATGTCCCCGCTGTGGTCCAGGAGTGTTTATGGCGGATCACAAAAACCGATGGTCCTGCGGCAAATGTGGATACACAGATTTTAAGAAGTAATTTCCACTCTCGTGTCTAGGACTTCGCTGGCCAACTCCTGCAAGTTGTTCTTTCTGGAAACCAGTTCTTCTTCCTTCAATTTAATTCTGTTTTTGAGCTGTTCGACAGTGTCCTGGGCCGCCCCGCGCTCCTGCTCAAGCTTTTTTATCAGGTTTTCCAATTTGACGGCTTGATCGAATACCGGGCTTTCAGAGTCCCTTTTCTTGGTTTCAGCATTTTCCACCAAGGTGGTTAAATTATTTTTTATGTTCTTCAGCCTAGACGGCAGAAGACTTGCCGCAATTTCTAAGTTTTTTCTTTCTCGCTTGTCCAAATCTATCTTACCAGAGTCAGCAAGTTTAACTGTTTCATGGAGAAGTCTCTCAAAAAGAGTCAGGTTCTCATCGGAGGAAATTAACTCTGTGGGGCCATTTATACAAATTTCTAGAATCTTTCGGATTTCTGGGCTCATTTGATATTCACCGGCATTTAATATTTTTTCCAGCTTTCGAAACGGCCGGTTCAACTCGGAGATTGAGCTTGCTGCAGTTTCCTTTTCTTTGTTTATTTCATGACAAGTTCTCTCAAGTTCCTCAACCGATTCAGCAGCCTTTTTAAATTCTGGACTTCCCTTAAGTTGAGCGAGTTGAGAAACCACTTCATCGATGTTGGCATCAAGTTTCCTGTTGTTATCTTGCAAAGAAGCGATGTTTTCCTTGATTTTCTCTATCTCCAGCTGTGTCCGCTTATAGGCTGAAATTTCCGAGATAAGATCATCTAAAGCTTTAATTTCGCCGATAATCCTGTTGAGGATCGATTGAGTTTGCATGACAAGATCGTGAAGTTCGCGCAAGTGGAACTCAAACTCAGAGTACTTTTTTACAAACACCGCCCTCACATAGCGTCCGTGCGCTTTCATGGCATCGCCGATGATGTTAGTGGCTTTAGAAAATCTTTCATTGATCTTTGGAACAGAGCCCCATGTGAGTTCCTCCTCACACATCATGATGGTGATGGCTCGCGAAATCTTCTCGTAAAAAAGCTTTCTGGCCTCAATTGCTGTTTTCACGAGCCCGTGATGAACCTCCTCGTCAGGGTCCGATCCGTGAAGTTCTTTCAAGCTTTCAGAGAGTGCGGCACATTCTTTGTTAATCTCCTGCAGTAGGGCGCTCAATTCTGGCCTAATTTTTTCAATTTTTTCTTCCTTCAAAACTGTCGCTCTTTTTTGCAAAGAATCCACGGTTAATCTTTCCACCGTTGGTTCAGGCGGAGGAGGCCTGCTGAAAATTCTTTTTAAGAACATTGATACAAATTATCTCCAAATGTTTTTTAGTTTATTGCACCGATCGCTTCCTTTAAGTCAGTCATTCTTGAATAGTTAGTTTTTTTAGTTTTAGGAAGAAGTTGATTTATTTGCCTTCAACGCGGCATAAAAATTGAGTTTGTAAATTCGATTCAAAAGCGAAAAAGTTATATCTTATGTTTTGAGAGTTTTAACCATGAATCTTCTAGTGCCGAAAAATATGCGCTTTGAGTGCCAGCGATGTGCCAGATGTTGCGGTGACACATCGCATCGTGGTAGAAACTTGCTTCTGACTAAAAGTGAGGTTGAGGAGATCTCCGAAAAAACTGGTCTGAGCCCACTAGCCTTTGCGGCACCTATTTCAAATAAAGGAGTTTATCAATACAAGATGAAAAAGAGGGGAGGTAAATGTATTTTTTTGGATGGTAAAGCTTGCAGAATTTATGATATCCGTCCTCTGATTTGTCGCTTTTATCCCTTTTCGGTCTGTAAGAAGGATAACAAATATGTTTTCAATTTTGCTGAGGATTGTCCCGGCATCGGTTTGGGCGAGGTTTTGCCTGAGGATGTTTTTGAAGATTTGGTCACAGAGGCGCAGTTTAAATTAAAGACCAGCTGAATTGTTATTGGTGATTTGAATGAGGGAGGCCCCAATCTACATTGAGGAAGAGGAAGACGATTTCGAGAGCGAAGAAGATCTAACCATGGAGATAAAGAGAAGCGTGGTGGAGTTTGTCGTCAGGAGATTCGGACTGTACAACTCAGCCGATATTGCCAAGGCCTTAAACTGGAAGGTCAGAGAGGTCAATCAAGTACTGAAGCATTTGGAGTGTTCGGGAAGAGTCAAGCGCGAAAAGATGGGGAGAACCTTCATTTGGACGCCGGTTGAGGAGCGCCACATCAGCCCCATGTATTACTAGCGACAGCTAAGATTTTTGGCCGGTTTTAGGCCAATTATCTCTCCACCCAAACTTATATTTCATTTAAGCGATTTTTCTAAAGTGATAACATGGTTCACATGGTCGACATCGGGAGAAAAAAGAAGGAGTTTCGAATGTCTCGGGCCAGCGGCTTCATCCGTCTCAAGAAAGAAACCCTGGAAAAAATACGATCAAAGGAAGTACCAAAGGGAGACGTTTTAGCGGTTGCTCAGACAGCGGCGATAATGGCCGTGAAGAGGACAACTGAGATGATCCCGCTTACCCACCCCATCCCGATCACAGGCGTTGATGTAGACTTCAAGATTGAAGACAACGGCGTCCGTGCCGAGGTGGAGGTAAGAAGCATCGGGCAGACTGGAGTTGAAATGGAGGCTTTGGCCGGGGTGACTGGAGCGCTTCTGACCATCTGGGATATGGTGAAAGGGTTAGAGAAAGATACGGCTGGTCAATATCCAACCACAGCCATAGAAGAGATTCGCGTGGTGAAGAAGGTGAAAAGTTGAGTTTTGAGGAACACAGAAAGAGGGCACCGAAAAAGCTCAGGATTGCCGTGCTTGTGGTCAGCGACACGAGGTCGGCAGCGATGGCAAAGGGGTTAGATGAGGATGTCTCAGGCAAGATCATCGTCCAGAAAGCTCGGGAGTCCGGCCATGAAGCGCTGAGGACGATAGTCCCTGATGAGAAGGCGAAGATTCGCCGAGCGGTAAAGGAATTTTTAGAAGATGATAGAATTGATGCAATAATAATCACCGGTGGGACGGGCATCGCTAGGAGAGATGTAACAATAGAGACGATAACTCCGCTCTATGATAAGGAACTTCCCGGTTTTGGAGAGATTCTTCGCCGGGTCGGTTATGATATGGTGGGAACACCAGCTTTATTGACTCGGGCGTCCGCAGGCATCATCAAAGGCAAGCCAGTTTTTTGCCTTCCCGGAGCCCCAAACGCCGTCGAAACCGGTATGGGTTTTATCCTTCCTGAATTGGGACACATCATCAAGCATGCGGTTTCTCCCAGTACACCAGACTTTCCGAGGCACTTGAGATAATATTCTCAAGGATAAAACCGCTTGCCTCAGAAAGCGTGCCGTTAGAAAAAGGGTTGGGTCGTGTTCTTGATGAGGAGGTAATCTCTGAGATCAGTGTCCCTCCGTTCGACCGCTCCGCCGTTGATGGTTACGCCGTCAGGGCAAGCGATACCTTCGGGGCCAGCGCGCAGAAACCGGTGGAACTGCGCGTGGTGGGTTCCGTCGAGATTGGGATTCAGCCCAAGCTTAGATTGAAAAAAGGTGAAGCGGCAAAGAGAATGACCGGCGCCATGATGCCTCTGGGATCAGACGCAGCGGTGATGGTCGAGAATACTAAGTTGGATGGCAATAGACTTAAGGTGTTTGTTTCAGTCACACCTGGCAAGAATGTCTCAGCC
>JAWCKT010000009.1:15290-19295 GCA_038851515.1 Hadarchaeum sp. (SeqCode) | reverse complement strand
AGTTTAAGAGGGCTAGATTAAGATAGGAAAACGGGTTTAGCATGCCGAGAAACGAGGAGAGACTACCGCCGACAGGAGCCGGACTGATAAGGTATTTTCAGGAAGAAGGCAGTGGAATCAAAATCTCGCCAAAAGGTGTTCTCGCCTTCACCGCCGCAGTAATCATCTTTGTTATTCTACTCCATGTCGCTGGAGCTGGTACGCTAGGTTTCTAAGCCTGTATTTGCTTGGCGAGGTTTTCCAGCCTAGCTATCCTTTGCTGAGTTGGAGGATGCGTCGAAAATAGGCTGGCAATATTTATACCTTGAAATGGATTAACAACGAACATGTGTGCCGTGGAAGGATTGCCCTGTCTGAGGGGCCTGTTTTTCGCCGCAGTCTCCAGTTTCCTCAAAGCACTAGCCAGAGCCAGAGGTTTATGGGATATTTTTGCTCCATCCTCGTCAGCCGCATATTCGCGCCCGCGGGAGATGGAAAGCCTGACGAGCGTGGCCGCAAAGGGCACAACCAGAACCAGCAGCAGGACCAACAGCCCCGCCCCGCTGTCCCGATCTCTACGACCGCTGAACATGGTAAAATAAGTAACATAAGTAATCACGGCTCCGATTATGGCGGCCATCGTGTTCACCAGCATGTCACGGTTTTTGATATGGGAAAGCTCGTGCCCCAGAACACCTTCCAGCTCATCGTCATCCAAAAGGTCCAAGGCGCCCTTGGTCACCGCAACGACCGCGTGAGATGGCGATCTGCCCGTCGCAAAAGCATTGGGCACCTCCATCGGAACTACGGCGACCTTGGGCTTGGGCAACCCAGCTTCAGCCGCCAGCCTTGAGACCATGGTGTGAAGTTTGGGCTGCTCGGCCTCGTTGACCAGCTTGGCCCGGTAAATGCTGAGCACCCACCGGTCGGCATACCAATACATCGATAGGTTCATTATGATGGAGAGCACAACGAAGAAACCTAAGCTCTGAGCCATCGGGATCCCTGTCAGATAGCTCGCCGCAACGCCAACAAGCAGTAGCATGGCGGTGAGCAAGCCCATTAGCAGCACCGTTCTCGTTAGCCCGCTCATATTCTCCCCATCAGTTCCGTCGATTAACTGATGATGAACTAATTGATAAATTTTACTCAGTTATTTTGAAATGTTCCTCAAGCCAATCGACTTTGCCTGGCCTTGCGACCGCCTTTCCCTCCATTGCCAGCAAAAACTGATTCACGGCTTCTTCTGGGCTTAGATTTGTGGTGTCTATCTCATGGACTTTATCTACACCGTGAGTCTCGACCGCTTCCCAGAGGATCACGTCCAAGGCCTCTGCATCCACGTTTTCCCTCACTTTCGCCTCCGGATAATTTCTCCTTCTCAGCCTGAGCTCCAACACCTTCGGGTGAGTTCTCAGCACCACCACATGGTCCAAAGTTTTTTTCGGTAGCAGATGTGCTAAGAGTCCTTCGACCACCACCGTTCCGCTTAAATCGCGTGCCTTTTTAGCAAAACATCGACGTAGCTTCGGCACGTCAACGACCTTAGTGCCGTCAGAATCTAGGGAATAAATCCTGTTCTCCTCGATGAAATCATTGAGGCTCAGCAACTTCGCCTGCAGCTTTTCAGCCAGCTTTTTGGAGAACTCAGATTTTCCCGTGCCGGGAGTTCCGCTGACCGCGATGATCAAGCGACCCAAGCTACCGCCTCAGAGCTTCTCCGAACGCAGATCAATTACATCCTCGACCTCGCTTCCCGTTGAGATGATGGTCACTGGCACGCCCAGCTCTTCCTCAATTTTATTGACGTAATCTTTTGCATCACTGGGAAGGTCTCGCCACCTTCGCACCTTCGCGGCCCCCTTGAACATCCGATCCAAGTTAGTTATCGTCAGCTGGGTGGCACCGTTTATCATGACGGCGCGCTTGGCTAGAGCAAAATCAAACAGCCCGATTCTCCGTCTTCTCCCAGTGACAGTCCCATATTCGACTATCCCCAGTTCTTCAGCCTTCTCCGGTGAAATCTCGGTGGGGAAAGGGCCGAGACCAACCCGGCTGGTGTAGGCCTTGAAGACCAACATAACCTCATCCACCTTAGTGGGCCCGATGCCTACATCGGCGGCAAAAGTCGCTGCCGAAGTGTCCTTGCTGGTAACGTAGGGATAAGTACCGTGGATCAGCGACAGCCCAAAGCCCTGTGAGCCTTCGACAAAGACAAGATTTCCATGATCTATTGCTTCGTTCAGCTCTGCTGGGACATCGGCAAGGAAAGGCTTGAGCTCAGGCAATTCCTCGACTAACTTGGCGGTGCGACTCACCCTCGCCACGTTCGCTGGCCCGCAGCCGGTTCCGGTGGTGCCAATCTTTCCCTGAAGGTATTCCGACTTCCTGTCCTGCTCGATGTGGGCGGGCTCGATGACGGTACATCTTCTGTCGACCCCAAACCTATTCGCTGCCCCAGTCATCTCCAGCTCCCTCAGGACCACCTCCGGATTGACCAGCACCCCAGGGCCAATCAGCAGCCGGGAACCCTCATAAACAAAGCCCGAGGGAATCTGCCTCAAGCCAAAGGTCCTGCCCTTATAGTTAACCGTGTGCCCGGCATTGGGACCCACTCCAGCCCGGGCAATTATCTTGGGTCTATCGGTGAGCGCGAGGTAGGCCACGATCTTTCCCTTGCCTTCATCCCCCCACTGCCCTCCGGCGATTATCATACAGGGCAAGCTTCCACCTCTGCTCACTATGTGGGACTTGCTTAAATTTCTGTCGAGAAGCCTGCCCTGCTTCAAAAAATATTTACCCTAAATTTATGATAATTATTCTAATGAAAGCCAAAGCACTTTATGATCTGATGCGCCTCGACCACGGCGTGATGCTGTTCGTGGCCGTTCTGATTGGTGCTCTAATCTCAAACAGCGGTTCCCCGCCGAACCCAACCAAGTTGATTTTTTCTTTTCTAACAGCTCTTCTTCTTGAGGCCAGTACCTTCGCGCTGAACGACTATGTAGATCTAGAGATAGATCGAAAAAACAAAAGGATGGACAGACCGTTGGTGAGAGGGGACCTAGAACCGAAAGCTGCTCTCATCACCTTTTATCTTCTCTTCCCATTGGGCATACTCTTTTCCTTCTTGGTCAACATCCAGTGCTTCGCCATTGCCATCGTCACCGGGGCTTTCGCCATCGGATACGATCTGAGGCTGAAAAAGATGAAAGTTCTCGGCAATCTATATATAGCCTACATCATGGCGGTTCCCTTTCTCTTCGGGGCTTCGGTCGTCTCACCGACAATACCAACCGCCGTCTGGATCCTGGCCCTGATCGCCTTCTTGGCCGGGGAAGGTCGGGAGGTAATGAAGGACATCATGGATGTAGCTGGAGACAGGTCACAGGGGGTTAAATCCCTGCCGCTCTACATCGGTGAGAGAAACGCCTGCCGGTTAGCGGCAATCTTCTACCTAGTCGCTGTAGCCCTGAGCTTTATTCCCTTCTGGCTGGAGTCTACTTCGTACTATGGAAATTTTCTCTATCTCTTCCTCGTTTCTCTGACCGACATCTTCTTCATCTACATCGCGGCCGCCATTGCTTTCAGGAAAAATCCGCCTCTGGTGAGATATAGAAAGATGACACTAGTTTCGATGATCATCGGCCTCATCGCCTTTCTAATTGGCGCCTTTCCCAGCAGGTGAAAAAAATGTTCTCTGAAGATGTCGCAGGTATCTTATTTGTCTACGGCTACGTCGGACTTCTACTACTGCTCTCGGAAAAGGTCCTCTCCAAGTACCCGACCATAAGCAGAAAAATACTCCACATTATGGTCGGCAACATCGTCTTTATCCTACCCATCTTTCAAACGAGGGAAGCGATGGTGTTCGGCGCTGCCGCTCCATTCATCGTCTTTACCTTTCTCATCAGCCCCCGTTCACCCATCAAAAGTAAAAGCAGGGTTTCTCAGGCCGGCCATGGCTTTGGTCTAATGTACTATGCCATTTCTTGGACGTTGCTCGCCTATCTGTTCTTTGAACAT
>JAWCKT010000009.1:14503-15280 GCA_038851515.1 Hadarchaeum sp. (SeqCode) | reverse complement strand
GAACATCTCTGGGTGGTCGGCGTGGGCATACTGGCCATGTCCTACGGTGATGGTTTTGCCTCGATCATCGGCGTTAGATTCGGCAGACATTCATTTCAGATTTTCCGAGACAAAAAGAGCTTGGAGGGATCTCTAGCCATGTTCCTGTCAACCATGCCGATGCTGCTGGTTAATGCCACCTTCTACTCTCTGCCGATAACAATCCGACTGTTGACCGTCCTCTCGTTGGTCTGCCTCGTCGCCACCATCGTCGAGATGCTAACCCCCAGAGGACTGGACAACTTGACCGTTCCAATAATTGCATCGGCACTGTGCTGGTACCTAGCTGTTATTTGACCATGGTGATAATATGCGCTTTATCGTTGTCGACGGACTGGACGCCTCGGGAAAGGACACGCACGCCGAGATTATCCGCAGAAAATATGAGAAAAGGGGAGAGAGGGTTGTCGTCAGATCACACCCCAGTGAAGACAACTGGTTCGGCAAGATGGCAAAAACGGCGCTATTGGCTGGTGGTAAATCGGACCGAATTAAGGCCTCAATTTTCTACGCCGTGGACGTTCTCAGGTCACTGTTTAAATATTACAATAGAAAATGCGACACCCTGATCATGGTTAGATATCTCATGGGTACGGCCTATCTCCCCTCCCCCCTTGACAAGCTAGCCTATAAATTCTTCAAAACTCTTTTGCCCACCTCCCGGTTCATGTTTTTTCTTGATGTTTCCCCCGAAGAATGTCTGAAAAGGGTAAAAGGTAGAAAAATCCGAGAGATGTT
>JAWCKT010000009.1:9129-14493 GCA_038851515.1 Hadarchaeum sp. (SeqCode) | reverse complement strand
ATGAGGAGATAGTGAAAGTGAGAAAAAAGGCGTTAAAGCTGGTTGGCGAGGGCTGGTATGTCTTAAACACCGATTTACCGCTAAAAAAAGTCGCTACCGAAATTGAAAGAATTCTAAATTCCTATTAAAGTCATTTGCTACTCTCTAAATGTTTAATTTTTCACTTTAAAGAAAAATATTTCATTTTTTATGAAAAAGGTGCCTTTATTTTTTAAAGACATCGTTTCCTTTAGAAAAAATTTTAAAATTTTTACGGAATTCTGAACTTCAGCCAGCAAAAATCTCTTGTTTCCGCTTAAAAATGCTTAACAAGTTAATATTAATCAGATAGCTTTAAATAGTGCTTTAAATAAAGAAAAATTGCTCTTAAATGGCTGGAACAAACTGAGGAGGTAGAAAAATGGTTGAATTGCCAATAGCGGCTATAGATAGAGTCATAAGGAAATCAGGCGCCAAGCGTGTTAGCGAGGAGGCCGCGATCGCGCTCGCCGAGGTCCTCGAGGAGCGAGCCATGCAGATCGCCAGCGAGGCGGCTAAACTAGCTGAACACGCCGGGAGAAGAACCGTGCGTGACGTGGACATCAGGCTGGCCGCCAAGCGCGTATAATTTAAATGCTTTCAGTTCAACTCAAACAGGGGTTAAGGTGGAAGAAAGCAGTCCATCCGTAAGTGAGATGCCGCGCATTCACGATATCTTTGATGTTCCCAAGATAAAATCACTAAGGGCCATCTCAAAAATTAACAAACCGGTGGACATCGCTGAGGTATTGAAGCGCCTTCCCAACGTTAAACCCATAACTACCTCCAAGAAAAACGTGGTAAAATTCACCCTGAAACGAGGTAATTACCTGTTACTGTTCCCCAACGGTTACCTCGAAATTCACGCGGCGGAAGAGGGAGCTATTCGGGAGATCCTGTCGGCTTTTCGGGAGGAACTCTTCAAAGCTGGACTCATCTAGCTGGTATTCTCATGAACCCCATGATCCGCGGCGCCAAGATTGTAGTAGACACCTGCATGAAGATTCGAAGGAACGAAAAAGTGCTTATCGTCACCGACCCGCTTAAAATGAAAATCGCGGAAACGCTTGCTGGTGTTGCTCGGGAGCGCCAGGCGGCAGTGACGTTAATTTGCATGCCCGTGGGCAAAAGGCACGGGCAAGAGCCGCCTGAACCGGTAGCCCTGGCGATGACTTATTTTGACGTGATCATTGCACCCACCACCTATTCTCTCACCCACACGCAAGCGCGTTTACGGGCCTGTAAGGCTGGAGCCAGAGTAGCCACCATGCCTGGAATCACGGAAGAGATGATGCAGAGAGGAGCCATGCTAGCTGACTACCGCGAGGTGGCTCGACTAACCAACAAAATTGCCGCCCTCCTTGACCGAGCGTCGGAAGTTGAGGTCAAAACAGAAGCCGGCACAGACCTGAGGCTCAGCATTGAGGGGAGAAGGGCTCATCCTGACACGGGCATCTTCCACCGTCCGGGTGATTTCGGCAACCTGCCCGCCGGAGAGGCCTTTATCGCCCCGGTTGAGGGTACCGGAGAGGGAAAAGTTGTCGTTGACGGATCAATTATTGACACGACCACGGGGAGAACCGAGATAACAATAGAGAAGGGAATGGCTAAAGAAATATCCGGGTCCTCGGCCAAAAAACTGAGGAAAATGTTGAACGAAGCCGGGCCGAAGGCATGGAACCTAGCTGAATTCGGCATTGGAACTAACCCCATGGCCCGGCTGATCGGACAGGTTCTTGAGGATGAAAAGGTGCTTGGGACCTGCCATGTGGCACTTGGTGATAACTCCACCTTTGGGGGCCGGGTCAAGGCAGGCATTCACATCGACGGCATCTTCAAGAAGCCCACCGTTAAGCTGGATGGAAAACTACTGATGAAAGAAGGCAAGCTGCTGATCTAGCTATTCCACCGTGACCGATTTGGCCAATGATCGGGGTCGGTCGGGGTCTTGTCCTCTTTCAACAGTAATATAATAGGCGAGCAGCTGAAGCGGAATGATGAAGAGAAGGGGGCTGAAGAACTCCTCGGTGTGCGGAATCGATATCAGTTCGTCGACGTGCTCCCTGAGATCTTGGCCATTGTCGGCGATGGCGATGACGCTGGCCCCTCGCGCCTTTACCTCCTCAACATTGCTGACCATTTTCACCCGCATTTCTCCAGGTGGCACCACGGCAATAACCGGCGTCTCCTCTTCGATCAGCGCCAGAGTCCCATGCTTGAGCTCACCAGCGGGCATTCCCTCCGAATGGATGTAGGTGATCTCCTTAATCTTCAGGGCTCCCTCCAGCACCAGCGGGTAGCCGATCCCACGCCCGATGAGATAAATATTCTCCGCTTTAGCTAGACGGTTAGCTAGCTGTTTAACTTGGGAGTTTGTTTCCGTCAAAACTCTACGCATTTGCTCGGGTAGCACCTTTAGCCCCGCTGCCAAGAGCCTGCAACTCAGCCGGGATCTCCTCCGCACCTCAGCCAGTTGTATGGCGAGCCGCAGGAGATAGGCCACCTGAGCGGCAAAGGTTTTCGTCGCTACCACGCTGACCTCAGGTCCAGCATAGGTATAGCAGACTAGGTCGCTCATTCTAGTTATGGAACTGCCCACAACGTTGGTCAGGCAGGCTACCTTTGCCCCAGCAGCCTTGGCGGCCTCAACCGCCTTCAGCGTATCAGCCGTCTCTCCTGACTGGGTAATGGCCAGTACCGCGGTTTCGTCATCGATACGGCCAACTTCGCCGAACTCGGAGGAAATCACCACCTCCACCGGAAACTCGGCCAGCTTAGCCAGCGCATATTTCGCCACCAGCGCGGCGTGGAAGGAAGTCCCGCAGGCGACGAAATAAACCCGTTTGGCGCTGAGCAAAAATCTGGCCAGCTTTTTCAGCTCATCTGATGGGGCACGAAGAGTTTCTTGGACAGCGTCCGGCTGCTGAAAGATCTCCTTCAAGGTGAAGTGAGGATAACCGCCCTTCTCCGCCATCTCAGCCGTCCACTTGACCAGCATGGGTTTCCGTCTAACCTCGAAACCAGAGCTGAACTTTTTAATCACCACGCGGTCAGGAGTCAATACTGCCATCTCGCCGTTCTCAAGCACCACCACCCGGTTGGTGTGCTGGAGCATCGCGGGTATATCTGAGGCTAAAAAGACCTCTCCACTTCCAAGTCCGATGATTAAGGGACTATCCTGACGAACCGCGATGATTCTATCTGGCTCATCCACACTGACGATGGCCAACGCGAAGCTGCCCTTCAGTCGCTTGGCTGCCCGCCTAACGCTCTCCTCCAGATCATGGCCCCGACCAACAAAATAGGAGATCAGGTTGGGAATTACTTCGGTATCGGTCTTTGAAACAAAGCGATAACCGTTTCTCTGGAGGAACTTTTTTATTTCTGAATAGTTCTCGATGATCCCGTTATGTACCACGGCAATTTTTCCCGAGTTGTCGAGATGGGGGTGGGCGTTAACTCTGGAGGGCTCGCCGTGGGTAGCCCAGCGAGTGTGCCCCAAACCCAATTGGCCCGGCATCTCCGTCAGTTTTAGCCTCTGGTCAATATCAGCAATCTTCCCTCGGTCCTTTTTGACGAACAACTTTTTGAAAACCGTGACCATTCCGGCTGAATCATAACCTCGGTACTCGAGTCGCCGGAGCGCCTCCAGCAATATCGGAGCTGCTGGACGGCTGCCGATATAACCCACGATGCCACACATTCGACTACCTAACTATGCTGGTGGCTATGGATTAAAATAAACAGCGGGATGTCCCGAAAAATCAGAGGTTCTTTTCAATCTCCTTTTTCAACAGCTCATGAACAACTCTTCCGTCAGCTTTTCCCCTTACCTTTGCCATCAGGATGCCCATGAGAGGATCAATGGCTCTTGCTCCCTTCTCCTGAATCAACTTCAGATTCTCTGCGACGACCTCGGCGACCAGACTTTCTAGCTCGGCTGTGCCAAGACGGGAGAGCCCGAGCTTTTCCACCGCCTCACTGATGCCGATCCCCTGTGAGGTCAGCCGGAGCACCTCAGGGACGGCCTCTTTAGCCACATCTCCACCCGCCACCCGCCGAAACATTTCCTGTAGAGTTTCCTTGGTTATCCTCTCGACCTCGACTCCTTCACGGCGCAGGCTGACGATGGTGCCTTCAAGAGTTGCCGCGACCAAGGTCGGGTCAGCTCCTGTGCTCGCAACCAGCTCCTCAAATAAGTTCAGGTTATCAGAAAGGCTCAAACGTTCGGCGAGATCTTGGCTGAGGTGATATTTTTCCACGAGTTTCGCGCAGGTTTTCTCCGGTGGCTCCGGAAGTCGACTTCTGATCTTTCTAATCCTAGCAGGAGTTATCGTGATAGGAGGAATGTCAGTTTCGGGGTACATCCGGCTGGCACCGGGCAGCGGACGCATGAACTCGGTATTTCCATCCTCCAAAGCCCGACGCGTTTCTTCAGGAACTCCAGCCAGTGCCTCGTTGGCGCGATCGATTACGGCCTCAAGCGCCGCCGCCGCTTTTTCCTTCTGGTCAGCGATCAGAACCACGGCATCCATCTCCTCGGCACCCAGCTCCAGCCTCACCCGGTTAACCTCTTCAGCAGAGATCCCATACCCGGGGAGCTCGTCAGTGTGAAAGAGACCACCTACTTTGCCGTAGGTTTTGGCCCGGTCGGATAGCTCGGTTCCAAACCTTCTTCCGGGCTGAATCTCCTTGCCGAGAAGGCCAGCGAACTTCTCCAGTTTCACCGCCAAGACCGAACCTCCAGTGGCCAAAGACCTCTGAATCAGCTTTGATCCAGTTTTTGAAAAGAACTCCGTCGCATCGACAATTTTTTTCTCCAATCTCCTCGCGCCGCGCCGCTTCAGTTCCTCGCGGATCTCCAGAAGCACCAGCTGCCGCTGAACCTCTCGCTCAATCACCGTCGAGATGAGACCCAGCTCCTGCACGCCCTTTATCTCCTGACGGGCGCCCGCAGCGATGGAGATGTTTATGTCCTGACGGATGGTTCCGATGCCTCGCTTCACCCTGCCCGTGGCGCGAAGGAGCTGTCCAATGTGAAGGGCTGCCTTAGCTGGAGTTTCCGGATCACTGAAATCGGGACCAGTAGCGATTTCAACGAGCGGAATACCAAGGCGATCCAAACGATATTCGATTATCTCGCTTCTCTCTCCAACTTTTCTGGCGGCGTCCTCCTCCAGACAGATTGTCGGGACGCTAATTCTTCTACCATCAACCTCGAAGCTGCCATCGGTGGCAACCAACATTGTTCGCTGGAAGCCGCATGTGTTGCTACCGTCGATGACGATCTTTCTCATCACATGGACCTCATCGACGGGGTTGGCGTTGAGCAAAAGCGCTATCTCG
>JAWCKT010000009.1:0-9120 GCA_038851515.1 Hadarchaeum sp. (SeqCode) | reverse complement strand
GTCGAGCGCCTCCTCGTTAACAGAGTGAGGTGGCTCTTCATCCAGCTCGACCAAGCAGATGCTGTCGGGATATACCTGATAGCTGAAGGCCTTGCCCTTGATCGCCTCAGCGAGGGCAGCGCGGTCGACCTCACCCAGCTCGCTCTGAGTCGGGCGCAACCTCCGCCTGATCTGAAAGCCCGAAGCCTCGTCACGCAGCTGGGAGGGGCAGCTGCAGAAGAGCTTAGATGTCGCCAACTCCTGATGAATCTCAAAGCCCACGCGTAGACCTATTTTTCCGTAATCAATTTTCCGCATCTCCATCAAATCCATCTCTGCTGATGTGGTATTTTAGTAAAGAGGTTACGGTACTAAGTTCCAAAAAGATACCGATGCTTGGCGATTCCTAATTTATCCACCAAAATTGAAGAACCACTGGGCATATCCTTATCAGCTAAAGAGATTCTTATTTCACTATGATTTCAATCATGAGCTGAAGGCTAGGGGGGATGAGTTGAGCGATCTAACCAACATCGTAGTGATGCCCTCGCTGATGGTGTTAGGCATTTTACTGGGGCAAGTCAAATTTGGTCTGAAGCCAAAGCACCTCGAGTTCCTCCTTATCAACATCATGGCTCCGATACTGATGTTTGCCGAAATCTTCAAGGCCGATCTATCCGGGATCACTCTAGGAAACATTGTGCTGCTCTCGGTCAGCTACGTGGGATTCTGCTTCATCGTGAGCTACCTTTCCTCCAGAAGTTTCACCAAAAAGGAGCTGGGAACTGTTGTGATCAACTCGACCTTCTTCAACAACATCTTCCTCCCCTTTCCCCTTATCTATGCCTTCTACGGCGACCTCTCCGCAGCCCTGCTTTTCTCCCTGCCCACGATGATCCTCCACAACACGGTGGGGGTCTTCCTTGCCTCTTACTGGGGCCACGGCAGGTTTGAAAAGAGAGTGCTTACCCGGGCAGTTACCTATCCGCCGCTGATAGGGTTTCTGCTCGGCTTTCTGGCCCGCCCCTTGATCCCAAACTTCATGGAAACAGCCGCCTTTTACTGGCTGCACCAGTTCGGCCTGCTGACCGTCTACCTGAGCCTGATCTTCGTCGGCATGATCCTGCCCCTCTCCAAGGAGTCGCTGCTGATCTTCACCAACCGCGTCACCGGAATCATCACTGTCAATCGGTTGCTGATCTCCCCGGTTATCGCCCTGATTTTGGCGGCGATCTTCATCCCATCAGAAGCGGTGAAAAACACGCTGCTGATCATGTCGCTGATGCCCCCGGCCGTCACCAACCTGATGATCATCTCCCGATTTGACCTCGATGTCAAGTCAACCTCTCAGAGCCTTTTTGTCCCCACCCTGCTCAGCGTGGCGGCGGTATTCGCACTTCGTGGCTTGGCAGTGATATAAAAAGTTCAATTCATTCGCGGGGGAAGAGAGGCTTTAGAAAAACATCGGGCCTAGTTCTAGAGGTTATCTCTCCAGCCAAATTTTGCTGCATTAACTTAGCGGCTTTATCTAGATCCTTGGTCCTGCCCAGAACCCACATCAGCTTCACCCAGGCCACCTCAGGGAGCATGTCCTCGGCAGGGATGACACCGAGCTGGAGCAGGTCACGGCCCGTTGAATAGACGTTCATATTAACCCTACCCCAGAGGCACTGCGATGTCATCACCACGGGTACGTTTCTCTTTCGGGCGAATTCGATTCCCTCGAAAAGAGATTGGGGCGCATGGCCCAGCCCGGTTCCCTCAATCACGATCCCTTTATCGCCCGAAGCCACGATGTCCTTGATGACGCTGGAGGGCAAACCCGGTGTGACCTTCAATAGGGCAACTTTTTTCTCAAACCTGCCCTGCACTCTGACCCTGCCCTGTAAGCTGGCGCGGTGATAGTCATCGCGGAACAGCTTGATCTGTCCGCTTTGAACCATGCCCAGAGGAATGTCGTTGATGCTCTGAAAGGCGTCCCTGCGGCTAGTGTGGCACTTTCTTACCTTCGTCCCCCGATGAATCAAACAAAAGTCATCCTCGGTTGACCCATGCATGACAACAACAACTTCAGCGATATCCGACCGGGCGGCGACTGCGACTGCTGAAATCAGGTTAAGGGCGGCATCGCTGCTCGGCCGGTCAGAGGACCTTTGCGATCCCACTAAAACTACCGGGCGGAATAGTCCTTTGAGCATGAAGCTCAGCGCGGCAGCGGTGTAACCCATTGTGTCGGTGCCGTGGGCCACGACGACGCCCGTGGCCCCACCGTTGATTTCCTTGGCCACAACCCGGGCTATCTTCACCCAAAGCTCCGGTGTCATATGTTCGCTGAAGACATTGCAGGCCTGCACCACTTTGATGTTGGCAATATCGGCTATCTCCGGGACCGCGCCGTAAATGTCCTCGGGAGTAAACGCAGGATAGACCGCCCCGGTGCGGTAATCGACCCTGCTGGCAATCGTGCCCCCAGTGCCTACTATCGTTACCTGTGGCTTAGATGGATCCTGAGACCTCTCTAGCTTAGGCACAGCTAACTCTGGCAGCTCTCGGCTCTCAAGCAAAGTAACCTCAGTGTCTCTATCGACCCTCACGCCGATGTTGTAACCGTTGGCCAACTTGAGAACCAGATGATTGGGATCGCCCAGCTCGGTGCGGGGCATCAGGACACCGACATAGGCTCGGCGGCGGCTTACGACCTTAATTTTGTCACCCACCTTTACTGATGCCCTTCGCAAAATTTTCTCAACCTCGCCCCTATAACTAGACATCACCATCAGCTTAGGTTATCGCGCGCGGACTTATAATCAATATCCTTTTCATCAAAAATCACATCTTATACCTGCCCTTTTCGGATTATCGAAAACAGTTTGAAGATGCAATTGCCGCAGAGTAGCATTTTTAACTTCAAACTACAGAGAATTTGAAGGTGCGGGGGTAACTCAACCATCTGGTGGATAAAGTCCACCGGATTGAAATGGGAGACCAGGTAAAACCTGGCTCAATAGTGTCGGACCTTGGGGACAGCCCTCGAGGGGCAAAACTGAAGACTCCTGGGTCTGATATCCGAATGTTGAGGGTTCAAATCCCTCCCCCCGCACCAGCTTGCTGTTCTTCGGTTATTACTGGAATTCCTTTTTGCCAAGGTTTGCATTTCAGCTGAACTTATGGTTTCTTTCTAACACGGATGAGGCTTTTTTTATCTGATTGTGGAGGGAGGGGCAAGGTGAAGGCGAAGGTGGATCCTTTCCCCAACTTGCTTTCCGCCCAGATTTTCCCGCCATGGGCGCTCACGACCATCTTGCAGATATAAAGCCCCAGGCCAGTTCCGGATTGGTTTTTCTCCACCTGAAAGAACTTGGTAAACAGCCGAGGTATGTTTTCCGGAGCGATGCCAATTCCGGTATCTTTTATTTTAACGACGACGCTTTTTCTATCCTTTCTTGCCGCCTCAACCGTCACGGTGCCGCCTTCTGGAGTGTACTTGATAGCGTTATCGATTAGGTTGATCAGAACTTTGCTCAACTCATCCCTGTCCGCCTTGACCGGAGGCAACTCGGAAATGCTGCTGATAATTGAAATCTTCTTCAACTCGGCCAACGGCTTCATCTTCGCGACCACATCCCGAATGAGGCCTTCCAACCGCAGTTTTCTCATCTTGAACTTAATCAACCCGGATTCCATTTTGCAGACAACCAGCAAGTCATCGACGAGTTTTTTATTGTACTTGGCTGACTGGAGAACCACCTCAATCGCTTCCTTTTGCTTTTCAGTAAGTTTCCCTAGCTTTTCATCCAGTAACAATTGCGCAAAGGAAAGTACGGAGGTAAGCGGAGTCTTCAGCTGGTGCGAGGCCATGGCAAAAAATTCCTCCTTCATTTTCGCCGCGGCTGCCATTTCTCTGGCCTTAATAACCTCCGCTTGCGCTTGCTTGTATTCAGTTACATCCTTTGACACCACAATGACCGCGGTGACTTTGCCGGTTAATGGATCCTTGATCGGGCTCAGCGTTCGAAGAAAGAATCCTCCTGCTTCACTACGGTGCTCATATGTAAGAGGCTTACCGGTTTTGAAGACCTCGGCCACTTTTTTCGCCATCTCCTGAGTATCCTGAGGAGGGTGAATATCCCCATAAGATTTACCGATGATCTCCTCTCTCGAGATGCGATATCTGCGGAGCAGAGCCTCGTTTGCTGAGAGATATCTGAGATTCTTATCTAATGAGTATATCGCATCTGACGACGACTCCACCAACGAGCGATACCTCTCCTCGCTCTCACGCAGCGCCTTCTCAGCCTTCTTGCGCTCGGTGAGATTATGAACTATCACCAGGTCTGCAGGTCTGCCTTCGTACTCGATTACCGAGGCGATTAATTCAACTGGAACATAACTACCGTCACGAGTAATAAGCTCTATCTCATAACGACTTGGGACCTCGATTCCAGACATCCTCCTGATGTATCTTTCGGCCACCAGTTTCCGATAATCTGGCGCGACAAAGTTAACATACGGTTTCCCGAGATATTCTTCCACTTTTATGCCGGTGATCTCAGCCAGCCTTTTATTCACAAACTTTAGTATCCCGTCCTGTACTATGACAACTCCATCAGGTCCTTTCTCCACAATGGTCATGTACTTCTGCTCGCTTTCTCTCAGAGCACTCTCAGTTTTCTTGATTTCAGTGATGTCGGTAATCACAGCAAAGCTTCCCTTGAATTTCCCGGCCTCAAAAATCGGCGAGGCCGAGGTCAACGTGTGCAATTTTTTGCCGTCCTTTCTAATCCGAACTAACTCAAAAACTACGTGTTCACCTTTCCTTATCCTGGCTAAACTATCCTCAAGAATCCCCCAACTTTCACTATCAACGAAATCTTTTACGTGATGCCCGATCATTTCTTCCCGCGAGTACCCCAACATCCGGCAGAGTCTATCGTTCACAAAAATCGTGACCCCATTTTCGTCCAACACACCCAGTCCGTCGTTCATCGTCTCCACCAGCATCCGGTAACGCTCCTCACTTAACCTCAGCGCCTCCTCCATCTGCCTCTGATTAGTGATGTCCCTAAACATAGAGAGAACGCCAATTACCGTCCCGTCAGCTTCCCGCAGCGGCGTGTTCGTCCACTCACAAATGATGGTTCGGCCATCTTTGGTTATGTTCTCGTTGACACTATGGGCGGTCAGGTCGCCCTCCAGCAACCTGCGCCAGATTTCGTCTATACGTGGCTGGACACTCCTTGGCACTATAAACTCATAGGGGTGTTTCCCCAGCGCCTCTTCTTGTGTGAAGCCGAGTATTTTTGTTGCCGCAGAGTTCCAAGTTCTAACCCTAAATTCCTTATCCCAGACGATTAACCCGATGGGCATTCGGTCGATTAAAAGCTGGAGATATTCCCGATCTCGTTTTATTTGCTCTTGAGCTAACCTACGCTCCCTCTCTAGCCTCATTCGGTCGATAATACTCTCCCTGACTTTATCATAAACGGTCTGGGTTACCTCTCCTTTCATCCTCGCCAGAAAATCGCTCGGCCGGATGAAATTAGGGTTGTCGCAAATGGAACCGCGAAGTATGACCTTTGGGTGCGTGTAAATGACATCAAGCAGAGTTTCTGGAGGGAACTTTCTCTCGTTATAAAGACACATCGCCGAAACCCGGCCCTGCGGCAAAAATTTATTTATCTTCGCTTCGTACTCCATCTGCCTTTCCGATCCCGGCACTTTTCTCAGCGACCAGCTCGCCTCGGCAGCTCCTCTAAGGCCTTGGTATCCTTGGCTGACCGCTGCTTCAACAGTCTGCCTTATTATTTCCAAAGTTCTGTCAGGATCGAAATAACCATCCTTGAGGTATGCCTCATCAACTTTCAGCAATTCCAGCTGTCTCTTCTTGAGGTATTTCTTGACCTCAACGCCTGCACTTTCAAATGCTCGCACAACTTCCTCCTCGGTGCACTCATCCATCACAAGAAGGCACTTCTCGTTGTTTTTGAGCCCAGCGCTGAAAAAAGAGACCAAGGCCGCGTCTCGTTCCTTTTTATTCCGGTAAATGCAGCAGATATGCTCGCCGGACTTCCCAAGTTCATTGCACATCCGAACCATATCTGAATCTAAGGGCTTTACGGTCATTAATCTTCCTCTCACAACAGCTATAATCGCCTCTCTTTGAACTCGATTATCTGGTCTTTGCGAAGATACAACTCAATGCGCCTCAAACTACCTCGATTTCGGGGCTTATTAATTTGAATTTCTAACCCTGAAAGTTTCCCTTTATATATCGGGGAAAGGGCGCTTTTCCGGCTGCAGTTCTTTATCTCGTCAGCGGCTACACCTCTTCAGAATTGATTTCCACTCGCTGTCTCTGAAAAGGGACTTAGCAGCTGAGTACCATTCCCTGCGAGTTCCGGACTGGGGGTGGCTGAAGAGTCGGCGGAAATTTGTCAAAGATTCCTTCTGAACTCCAACCGCATTTGCACATGTGTACGCGGCAGCCGGCATTCCAAAGCCGGCAAACATTGACAACTCCAGCAGGGCCTCGCCAAAGGCATTCACATTAAACCAAACCACACCTGAAGGAGATAGAAGAACTAACAGATAAACGCTGAAAATTATGAGCGGGGCCGTAATAATGCATCCTGTGCCAAAGGCGATTGCGATCCTTCTGGTGTACCAAGATTTGTTCAAAAAATTGCAACGACAGTAGTGACGCGCTAGGGCGGCATCAACGGATCTCCAGAGATCTGGAAAGAGGGCCAGCGAAATTATTGAAACAATGAGAGTAAGTACCATCTCTGTGCGGTTGCCTGTCACAGGCAAGGCGATGAGCCCTCCGGAACTGTACGCAAAAAAGATCAAGAGAGTCAGGAAAGTCAAGGTGCCCAAGTTTAATATACTGCTAAAAACAACTAGGTCCCGCTCCCGCGATGTTTGGAAACGCAGCAAATTGATGCTGGATTTTCCCTTCCCAAACACCGATATCATCAATTAAAATTAAAAAAAAGCAAAAATAAAGTATATTTAGAAAAAATATCGAAAATTAAGTCTAAATTGGTTAAAAAAGTTCGTTATTTTTCTTTTTATCAAAAATTATAAAAAAATTTGACAATTTGTACAAAAGATTTTAACCGTTGCGGGTGAACTTTATCAGGGGGCTAAATGAATTTAGAGAATATAAAAGCTGAAACATCCACCAAGGACGACGAGTGGCAAACGCTACCTGAAACGAGTATTCTGGAGGTAGTAAGGGCATACGATCACCCGATTCGTCGCATTATTCTGGCACTGCTGGAGACAAAGCCCATGCGGAAGTCAGATATTGCCAGATACATCCACCGTTTTCTAGGGAAGAAGTACTCGCGCTCGCTAATCCAGCACCACCTCAAGATTCTGGAACGGGCGGGGCTGGTTGGTTACATTAATGATCCTGAAGCGGGGAGCAAGGCGAAAATAGCCTATCTCGCGGCAAAGGTCCGGATTCAAATCAAGCCGGAGCTTAAGCCAAAACCAATCGACCTGATCACCGGCGAATTAATGGAGATAGAATTCTGGCAAAAGTACAAGGAGCAAATTGGAGTTCAGCGGCGCCCTCCGCCATGAAATAACGTGCCAAAAATCGGCTTGCGTGACCCGAACGTACCAATAAGGTGCGCTTGGCGAATCGTAATTCCTCTTCCACAAAAACATGAAAACTGGCATCCGTTGGTTCGGAGAAGAACTTTAAAACACCACGTGTAAAAATAAAATTGGAAATGAACGGGTGAAAAAGGGTGCCCAAAAAAAAGATAATGGTGGTTGACGATTCTCGCTCTATTGTAAGAGCAGTCGAATTGTTGTTGGAATCCGAGGGTTTCGAAACCGTAACCGCCTCTAACGGAAGAGAATGCTTGGAAAAGCTGGAGAAGGAAAAGCCAGACTTGATCCTGCTTGATATCATGATGCCCGGGATGAACGGCCGGGAGGTCTGCAAGCAAATAAAAAAGTCCAACAAGGAGGTGAAGGTCATCTTCCTCACCGGAATTGGGGTGACCAAGTCCGAAGATTTTTCCGCGCTGTGTCAAAAATTCCATGCTGACATCTTGAGGGAAATAGGTGCCGTGGATTACATCACTAAACCCTTTGACAACGAGGACCTGATAAGGAGGATAAAAAAGGCTCTCGGTTGAGGAAATTAAATGCCCAAAAAGATATTAATACTGGACGACGACGCAAACATCCGCCGGGCAGTGAAGCTACTTCTCGAGGGTGAGGGCCTCAAGGTAACAGCGGCGCAGGATTGGCAGGAGTGTCTGGCCAAATTGGAGAAGGAGAAACCGGACCTGATCCTGCTCGACATCCTGATGCCCACCGTTGTCGGCCTCACGGTACTTCGAATGATTAAGGAAACTCATCCCGGGACAAAGGTGATAATGTTCAGCGTTCTGGGCTCGAAGATTTACCAACAGCTTACCCGCGAACTCGGCGCTGTTGATTTTATAACTAAGCCATTCGACAACAGGGATTTGGTAAATAGGGTAAAACAGGCGCTTGGAATAAGTACAGACAGTTAATAGTGATAGCAGAAGGGCTTGGTAACAAGGCCCAAAAAACTCCATCCCACTCATTTGAAACGTTCTTTTAATCCCCTAAGGACTTTATCATGGGTTATCGGCAGATCTTTTATCCTGACGCCAATCGCCTGGTAAATCGCATTAGCTATGGCGGGAGCTACAGGCACCAGAGCCGGCTCACCGACCCCCTTGGCAGCAAATGGTCCTGTGGGCTCAAGGGACTCCACGATGATTGGCTCTATCCGCGGCAGATCTGACGCATGGAGAAGCTTATAGTCGGTGAAGTTCTTGTTGATCACCCGACCATTGCTGTCAAGAACTAGGTCCTCGGTGAGGGCGAAACCCATCCCCATCACCGCCCCACCCTCGATCTGTCCCTCAACTATTATTGGATTGATCGCCCGCCCGACGTCGGCAGCATAGGTAATGTTCAGCACCCTGACGCTGCCTATTTCCGGGTCTACCTCCAGCTCCACGCACATGGCGCCAAACAGCGGGGCGTTGCTCGGCGGCATGTACGAGGCCCTGCCGACTATCGCCACCTCACCGACTACCTCCCGAATGGTCTTTCCAACCTGCGGATTCTTTTTCAACCGGACTA
>JAWCKT010000008.1:0-19589 GCA_038851515.1 Hadarchaeum sp. (SeqCode) | reverse complement strand
TCTTGCCGCTTCTGGTCTTTGGAACCTTATCCACAAAGCTGATGTTTCCCAAAACTACGACTGGACCCATGGTCTGTCTGACGACTTTTCTCAACTCGTCTTCCAATTCTTTACTTGGGGAGTACCCCTTCTTCAGGACAATAAACGCCGACGCTACCTCCCCACGGAGAGGATCCGGTTCCCCAACCACAGCCGCCTCGGCGACGGCGGGATGGGTAAGAAATGCGCTTTCGATTTCTACTGTTCCTATCCTATGTCCAGCTATTTTTATCACCTCGTCGGCTCTTGCGATGAACCAAATATATCCATCCTCGTCTTTTTTTGCCGCGTCCCCGGTGTAGTAGCAACCCGGGATCCTGTTCCAATATTCCTCAACGTACCTCTCGTCCGCCCTCCAGAGGGTCTGGGTTAAGCCCGGGAAAGGCCTTCTGCAAACGAAGATGCCCTCCTGCCCAGGTGGGAGTGACCTACCATTTTCGTCGACCACATCGCCGTCGATGCCAGGCAAAGGTATTCCGGCCGAACCGGGTTTTATCGGAATCATCGCGATGCCGTGCGGGTAGCCGGTCATCGGCCCAGAGCTCTCCGTCTGCCACATGTGATCTATCACCGGAACTTTGTCCCCTAAGACATTTTTTTGCAACCATTCCCACGCGGGCGGGTTTAATACCTCTCCAGCGCACACCACCAGCTTTAATGTGCTGAGATCATACTTCTTTGGCCATTCGTCACCATACTTCATGACTGCCCTGATCAAGGTCGGAGACATCCACATCTTCGTAACCTTGTGTTTCTCCACGAGCTTCCATAAAATATCTGGCCCGGGATAATCCGGGGCTCCCTCGTACATTACGGTGGTGCAACCGACGAGGAGCGGCGCGTAAACGACATAGCTATGGCCGACTATCCAGCCAATGTCGGAAAGGCACCACCAGATGTCCGCATCGCTTAGGCCGTAAACCCATTTTCCCATCGCATATATGTGAACTTGATAGCCGCCGTGGGTTTGAACCGTTCCCTTCGGTTTAGCTGTGGTTCCAGAGGTGTACAGGATGAAAAGGGGCTCGTTGGACTCCATCGGGACCACGTCCGCTGCCGCGCCCTTCCCTTCCTCAAGCGCCTCCTCCCAGTAGATGTCTCTGCCCTCTTTCATCGGTGGCTCCTTGTCACCCCTCCTCAAAACTATAACTTTTTGTACCTCATTCGGCTCTTTCAGGGCCTCATCGATTATTTCCTTCAGGTCGATCGTCTTTCCCCTTCTATAACCAACGTCCGCTGTAATCAGCAATTTTGAACCAGCATCCGTCACCCTGTCAGCCACCGCCTTGTATCCGAATCCGGCAAAAACTACGGAGTGTATTGCCCCTATCCTAGCTGCGGCCAGCATCGCTATCGCGGCCTCTGGGACCATCGGCATGCAAATGGATATCCTGTCGCCCTTCTCCACGCCCAGAGCCTTTAAGACGGCCGAGAACCTTTCAACTTCGCTGAGCAATTGCTTGTACGTGAAAGCCCTTGATTCTTCAGTTTCAGCCGATTCCCAAATGAGGGCAACCTTGTTACCCCTACCCATATCGAAAACCTGTCGATCAAGACAATTGTAGGATATATTTGTCCTCCCGCCCACGAACCACTTGAAAAATGGATATCTTTCCTGCTTGTAAACCCTCTCCCATGGTTTAAACCAATGGAGTTCTTGGGCAACCTTTCCCCAAAATCCTTCTACATCGTTCAGCGCTTGGTCTAACATTTGCCTTAACTGCGGTGGTATCCTTTCTGGCCTTTTTTCCAAGTCGGCACCAAGCGATATAGTTTCCTAAAGATTTCTTTATATTTTATGCTAGGCTAAAACCGACCGACCCAAACAACGATAGAATGCTATTCGTGGCGCTCAGCAGTGCTTTGCTTTTCTTAGTTAGATCAAATGCAAGGCCGCTAGTAGCCCGTATATAAACAGCCCGGCACCTATTAATCTGATTATCCATTTCGCTGCGCCCGCAAACAAAAATAAAAGGGCCCCAACAGCGATCAAAACTGCTGGAGAAGCATTACGAAGGTATGTAGACATCGTTTCGACGAACTGTGGCAACTTAATCAAAAACGTTGCGTCCAAACATTTCACCTCGAAAATTCTTGGTTGAATGAGATAAATAATTTATCGTCTCCAGCAAAAATATGAAACTCAAGCTCCGCTAAGGTTTTCAAGTCTAAGCATTTCCCTTCCTGCCGAATTATTCTTTGCGCTCCCCTTGCTTTAGGAACTCTACTAACGGACGTCCATCGTTTGGGTAGAGCTTGTAATTAAGTCGCGTAGCCTTTAAACGGGAGATTTGATCAAGAGTTAGTACAAAAATGGGCGTGCGGACAAATCCAAAACACACTAATCCTTCCGCTCCGGTTTGCTCGGCCTGAGCTGCAAGCCTCTCTATCTCTAAGCGAGATACGTAGATCGGCCCTACATTTGAGGTCTTTTTACAATTTACCAAGTATCGAAGGCATCCGTCCTTTGATATTTTGAGGTCTATACCCATAGAACTTCCCGAGCGATCCCAGTTATAGCCAAAGCGTTCGAAGAGATAGGCAACACGGTACTCAAAATTCGTCCCTCGTTTCTTCGCTGACACCAAACCATCACCAGACTACTTATTTTTATGTTTAAGCCAAATTTTAAATGGCATCCCCATGGTCCAACAGCTCATCAAAATCCGGGATCCAAAGCCAGAGGACATGCGAGCAATCCTAGACATAGAATACCGTTGTTTTCCCGATCCATACCCGTTGAGCTTGCTTCACCACTTACATAAAATGCACCCGCGTGGTTTTCTAGTAGCCGAACTTGACGGAAAAGTTGTAGGCTACGTCATAGGGGTTATCCGTTGGGGTTTCACTGGCCACATACTAGCCATAGCAGTGGACCCAACTTATAGGAGACGTGGGATAGGTTCCGCCCTCTTGGTTAGCATGCTGGATCGCCTTAAAACAAGTGGGGCTAAGGAAGTGAGACTTGAAGTGAGGAAAAGCAACATCGGTGCACAACAATTTTACTCAAAATTAGGGTTTGTGAAGCAGGAAGAAGTACCATATTACTACGAAGATGGTGAATCCGCTATAGTCATGATATACAAATACGGTGCTCGATGAAGTTTTACCTCACTTTCGCCCGTGCGGGTTTTCATTTCCTTTGCTATAAAGCTGCCTACGTAGATCGTCCAAAGAATATATGCGCAAATTGCTTGGCATCTTATCTACGCGCACGCGCATCCCGATCAAGTACTTTAAGCCTTTGTCGGCGGCTATTTCCGCAAGCTCCTGTGTTACCACGCCGTCAAAGACCACAGCACTTATCCCGCTCATCTGCGGCAACCTCTCCTTTAGGTCACGAACTTGTATTTCATCCACTTTCTCAAATCTGCTGTCAAAAAGCCAAGCCTTAAGCGTCCCCTGCAGTTGAGCTGCAGCTGCGGCAAGTTTGTCCAAATCCCCTCCTTCCGGCTGAGTCACCTTTGGAGCGGGTATCTGTGCCTCGGGTTTAGCCTTTAATTCAGCTATTGCCTGATCGACCGGTATTTTATTTCGCAATGCTTTTACTATCTCTTTCTTCGTCAGCTCTTCTACCCCTTTGCCAGGAGGGGCACGCGCGACGAAATCTATATCTGCCACTTGGAGTAGCTCTTTAAGGATCAAATCGCCTCCTCGATCGCCGTCCAGAAATGCTGTAGCGGTTTTGTTCCGGCTCAGCTCTATCACAGCTTGAGGAACGCTTGTGCCCTCGATGGCGATCGCATTCCTTATCCCGCACCTCAACAGGTTTAATACGTCCGCGCGTCCTTCGACAATTATTATTGCATCGGAATCTCTGACGCCGGGGCCGGCTGGTAGACCCTCGTATGTTATTATCTCTTCCAGGCGCACGAACTCCTTTACTTGTTCTGAAAGCTCCTGTGTTTCAGGGGCAGACTCCTCCATCTGCTCTAAGAGTTCCTTAGCCCTGTCGATTATGAACTTTCTTTTCGCATCCCTAACATCTTCAATTTTTTCCACTTTTATCACCGCCTCGCACGGGCCGACGCGATCTATGGTCTCGAGCGCAGCAGCGATGATCGAGGTCTCAACTCTGTCCAAACTTGATGGGATTATTATGGTACCCACCGATTTTCCATGACTAGAGCTTATATCCACTTTTATTCTGCCTATTCTGGAGGTTTTCTGTAACTCTCGAAGGTCGAGTTCATCCCCCAACAGACCTTCCGTCTGCCCAAAGATGGCGCCTATTACATCTGGGCGCTCAACCACGCCATTTGCCTCTATCCGAGCGTGGATGAGGTACTTAGTCGTGCCAATATCCTCCTTCATATTTGAAACCCCCCTTTGGGTAACCTTTCCCACGATTACTTCCTGCAGATTTCTTTCGCCCATGGGCTACACGCCCTTAAAAGCCAGATGAGCTTAATCGCGATTCTGGCTTTGATCACGAACCTCAATTATTTTTTAAATCAACTGGTTAAAAAAGCTATGGTAAGAGTTTATGACAATAACTCGGCTAACGAGAGTATACCCAAGGTTGCCAGCGTTACGATAGCCCCTATTGTTATAATTCCAACCGCAATGGCTAGGATCGCATATTTTCTATCCATGCCTAATAAGTACGCTATTAAAGCCCCGGTGTAAGCACCGGTTACTGGTATAGGGACCATCACAAATATCGCGAGCCAAGCTGGACCCCACCTCTTTAGCTTACGGCCTCTACCCAAGAACCAAGCGAATATTGAATTCACCCATTTGTACCTCCGAAGCACTGGGGTCAACAAATCCAAGCCGAGAAAGACAATCGGAACAGCCAAAATGTTAAGAATAACGCAGACCGCGAATACAAAGGCGGGATTAGCCCTAGTAAGCATTAAGGCAATGGGAATAGCATAGCGTGACTCAAATCCGGGTATGAGCGAAGATAGAATTATGATTATCAACTTAGACAATCGATCCCCCAAACGGTTTTACCGACGAAAATAAGATATTTTGCGTGCATTTCCACTTATCTATGGTGCATGTCATGAAGTACAGGCTAGTCGCATTTGATATGGATGGTACCTTAATCCAAGAAAACAGCTGTTGGGGCATCATCCACCGCCACTTTAAAACTCAAAAGGCAGCGCTAAAAAACCTTGAAGCCTATGAGCGAGGCGAAATAGATTATCCTGAATTCATGCGCCGAGACATCAAACTCTGGCAACCCCCGCCACATATCTCGCAAATTGAAAGGATACTTTCGAATTTCAAATTGGTCCCGAACGCCAAGAAAATCGTGGGGCAGATCCGCAAAAAGGGTTACGAGATCGCGATCATAACCGGAGGGCTGGACTTATTGGCCAACAAAGTGGCGAATAAACTCGGAATAACGCATGTGCTCGCAAATGGATTAGAGGTAGACGAGCGAGGCTACCTTACGGGCGAAGGTATCTTTCGCGTTGAACCATACAGAAAACACGAAGCACTGGCGAGGCTGGCGAAGGAGCTTAATTTGACGCTGGATGAATGCGTTGCAGTTGGAGACAGCAAGTACGATGCAAAATTTCTTGAATATGCTGGCTTAGGCGTGGCTATAGGTGAGGACACCGTTTTAGCAAAAGTCGCTGACGTGGTGCTCCAAGATTTTAAACAATTCCCTCAGCTCTTAAATTATCTTTAGAACCGATGCTGTCTTCCTTGGCGTTCTTTAGCCTCTCCGCTTTCATTAACCTGATTGCGCAAAAACCTGACAAGTTCCTGAACCTCTTTAATATCTTTCCGCAATAACGACTTTAGCTCCTCACGAATGTGCATCACCGGTTCTGGGCCCAACCTTCGAAGATGTTTAGCGCAAAATTTCGCGAGCTCATCGCCTGCCTCATCAAAATCCGTAAATACTATCACACGTTTATAACGAGCGAGGTCTTCCAAAAAGTTCAGTGCGGTTTTCTTACTACTCGATATTTGAAATATCGGTCCTTTCAGATTAAGCTCGCGCAGGGCTTCTTCATCTCGGGCCCCCTCCACCACGATGGGTACACCCTCGTCTGAATATTCCTCAAGTTCGGATAGCAGCTCCTTTATTCGGTCGAACATTTCTTCTGTTACCATCTCGATCCCAAAATTATGCCTAGAGCTTGCGCCATGCGGTTATCCAGTTCTTACTCAGGCCCGCTATCGCTGACCCAAAGCCCACGTCTCAAACATCGCGCGCATACACCTATATCTTGCACAAAGCAGCGAGAACATACGGCTGCTTTACAAACGCCGCATGTACGCATGTCCACCGTAGTCCGACCGCATATTGCACAGGTGCTGGCCACTTTGCCCATCGCATCTCCACAAAACCTTTTTATCGAACCCCCTTTTGAATTTAATTCCCAGGTGTTTTTGTATGGAGCCAATACCGATGGGCTGGCATGAAGTTGATAAGGCAATCGCCGCCTTAGCGAGCGCGTTAAAGAGGGAATACGATCCGGATGTCATAGTCGGCATCGCCCGAGGAGGTCTAATCCCTGCGGTGCGGCTTTCGCACTTATTGGGGGACAAAATGCTGCGCATTATCCACGTGAAGTATTACAAGGGCGTGAACCTACGGAAGGAGGAACCCGAGCTCTTGGCTGACGTCGGCAGACTCGATGGTAAGGTGTTGGTAGTGGATGACGTCGCGGATACTGGCGCGACTCTAGAATTTGTGGTAAAACACTTGAAGAAAAAAGGGGCAACGGAGGTACGTATCGCCACGATCGCGTGGAAGCCCCGATCTCGCGTGAAACCGGACTTCTACGTGTTTGAGACGGATAAGTGGATAGTATTCCCATGGGAAGAGATGGAGGTCAAGCGCGCTAGTAAGGTTTAGTTTTCAGACCCAACTTATAACCCAGAAAATTCGTGGCTAAGTGTATTGGCGGCGTCAGGATAAGTATTGTGGCGATCACCGGCCATGAGGGCAATTCTATCGGACTTGCCATAGCTATAGCGACGACGGCGAAACCAAGCTGATCCAAACCAGGGGCCATCTTGCCTTGGGCCATGCCCAACCTGCGCTTGATGAAACTGCCGATAAGATCTCCCATCAGCGCCCCCAATGCAAGCATGAGCCCAACTAACGCGCGGCGTTGAAGAAGACCGATTAAGGTGCCCGCTACCAACCCGCTCAAAAATCCGTACAACGTTTTTCCTTCACCAAATATTCTACGACCATCTACGAACCTCCTACCTAAGTCCAAGGGTGGCCCGCCACCGAGTATCACGGGGGCGGCATTTGCGAAGTAAGCAGGCAAGATGAACCATATTGCCTGCTCGATCAAATTAAAGAAGCTGGTCAATCCCCTCTCTCCAAGCCATAAAACTTAGATGAGGCCGGCGGTCTTGAGCTGCTCAACTCTATGAAGAGTTCGCCTGATGAGGTCGATTTTTCGCTTTTGGTGCTCTTCTTCCTCGCGGACGAGTTCTAGGAATAAGTCCCTTAGCTCTTTATCTTGTACTCTTTGTGCCTCATCCAAGTATTTGCGATTTATTTCCACGTCCTTATGGATCTCTTCGTCCTCCTTTAAGTACCGTGTAACCCTCATCTTCTTTTGCCTCCTCAATCGTTAACGAACATCTTTCTTAATTAAAGTATCTTGCCTTCGGCTCCGAAAAGCGCGCTTGAGGATGCTGGAATCCTTCCAGAGATACTCAAAATACTCCTTTGCAAATTTCGCTAATCCAACCTCATCCGACCATATGCCTAGTTTTTCCTCACCACTTGTGAGGAGAAGCAATACCTCTCTGCCGTCGATGATTACACCGCCGCCGAAAAGTGGTTTGCGATAACGGGCCTCCAGCGCTGGTAGCTCAAGATCTATTATCGATTTCTCGTCTGTTAACAAGCGGATCTTCAAGTTCTTGGCGCTTAAAATTGGTGCAAAGGTCTTGAACTCAATTAACTTTGTAGTCGAAACCGTGATCAAGACCTCAACTTGCGCGCGGGTGAGCATTTCTCCGATTTTTGTTAATAAGCTGCGCTCACCGCGAATGACCCATATATCTGGCCTCTTGAGCTCGGCTATACGCTCATAGACTGGCTCTAGCTCCTTGATGATGATCTCGCTCGTTTCTTTGAATTTTCGTTCCCATTCAATTTTTATGCGTTCGAGAACTTCGGCCGGCGGTTTCGCGCGGTAACGTGCGGGCCTACCCGGCTGGATTTCTACCCATCCCCTCCTCTCGAGCCTTGACATGATATCATAAATGCGGGAATACGGCACGCCTGCTAGTCCGCTGAGCTCTCCCGCTGAGGATGATCCTGCCGATACAAGTGCAGTATAAACTCGGGCCTCATACTCCGTTAACCCCAGCTCTCGCAGAAAACGCTGTACCCTTTCCATCGTATCACTTTTCATATCCAGAAAAGTTGGGTATAGCTTAAATATTCACCCCTTTAAGGGGTAAAATGATAACATGCGAGAATTGACAAAGACGGCTTCCCTCTGTCCAGAGTGCCTAAAAATACTGCCGGCCATTGTCTTCGAAAAAGATGGAAAGGTTTGGATCAGGAAAAATTGTGAAAAACATGGTGAGTTTGAGGACCTTTATTTCGGCTCATACGAATGGTATTTGCGTGCCGCGCGCTACGCGAAGGATGGCAAAGGCATCGAAAACCCACAAGTTGTGAAGGACAAGCCCGTCTGCCCAACGGACTGCGGCCTTTGCAAACTCCACCTTAGCCATACGGCTTTAGCCAATATAGTATTGACCAATAGATGCGACCTGACGTGCTTTTACTGTTTTTTCTATGCTAGGCGCTTGGGTTACGTGTACGAGCCGACCATAGAACAGATAAACGAGATGCTTAGGATATTGAGGTCGGAGAGGCCTATCCCCTGCAACGCGGTCCAACTGACGGGCGGTGAGCCCTGCTTGCGTGACGACCTTCTGGAGATCATTGGGCTCGTCAAATCGCATGGGATAGATCACGTCCAATTAAACACCAATGGCATCAGGCTAGCACATAACCCAGATCTCGTTCGGAGGGTGAGGGAAGCTGGTGTGAACACTTTGTACCTAAGCTTCGATGGACTCACCGAGGAAACTAATCCGAAAAACCACTGGGAAGTCCCCCAACTTCTGGAGACTTGCAGAAAAGTCGGGATGGGGATCGTTCTAGTCCCCACCGTCATAAATTCGATCAATGATCACGAAGTTGGGGATATCGTCAAGTTTGGGTTTAAAAACATCGACGTGATCCGAGGCGTGAACTTTCAACCTGTTTCCCTCGTCGGCAGGATGCCGCGCAGGGAGAGAGAGAAGTATAGGATCACTATCCCAGATGTTCTTACGCGACTGGAGGAACAAACCGAAGGGACAATAACGATGAACGATTTCTTCCCGGTGCCAACCGCCATGATGATAAGCGAGTTCGTGGAGGCTTTGGTTGGAAAGCCGATGTACGACTTAAGTAGCCATTTCGCGTGTGGCGCGGCAACTTATGTCTTTAAGGACGGGGAGAAGATGATACCGATTACAAGGTTCATCGATGTGGAGGGATTCCTCGAGTATTTGGTTGAAAAAGCGCAGGAGCTGAAGAAAGGGAAAAGCAAAACTTTGGTAGGGGCGAAGATCCTGTATAAAATTGGAAAATTCATCGACAGTAAAAATAAGCCAAAGGACTTGAATGTGCGAAGACTATTGTTTAACGTATTCGTCAGACATAATTACGACGCGCTAGGCAAGTTTCATATGAAATCCCTATTCATAGGCATGATGCACTTCATGGATCTTTACAATTATGATATTGAGCGCGTAAGGCGTTGCTGCATACATTATGTGATGACAGACCGTAGGATAATTCCGTTCTGCGCTTTTAATGTGATCCCGGAATGGTACAGAGACAAAAGCCAAGAGGCCCAAGGGATCCCATTTAAGAAGTGGGAATCCAAAACGGGACGAAAATTAAAAGACGACCTGTATAAACGAGACGTCGAAAAATTGAAAAATTCACCGGCTTACAAAAAATTTTTGAAAGAAGTTGAAGAAATCAAAAGCAGATGAGAATTATTTTTCATCGCGGTTTCCATTAGTTCATCTTTCCAAAAAATTTAAAAACCGAAAAAATATTTATAATACAAATCGACCCACGACGTAGTAGAGAAAAAGTATACGAGGGAGGGATCATCATGGCGGGTCAACTGGGGGGTACTCCAATTCTGATCTTGCCCGAAAAAGTGCATAGGTATATTGGCCGAGATGCTCAGAGGATGAATATCCTAGCGGCTCGCGTAATCGCGGAGGCCATTCGCACGACATTGGGTCCTCGCGGTATGGACAAGATGTTGGTCGATAATTTAGGGGATGTCATCATAACCAACGACGGAGTCACGATTTTGGACGAAATGGACGTAGAACATCCAGCGGCTAAGATGATGGTCGAGATCGCCAAGACACAGGAAGATGAGGTCGGCGATGGTACAACGACCGCTGTAATGCTAGCGGGAGAACTCCTGAAGAAGGCTGAGGAACTATTGGACCAAGATATTCACGCTACAGTCATCGCGAGCGGTTACCGCAAAGCAGCTGAGAAGGCTCAAGAGATCTTGAATGAAATGGCGATAGAGATCTCCAAAGATGATGACGATATGCTGAAGCGGATTGCGATTACCTCTATGAGCAGCAAAGGCTCCGAAATGAGGGGGGAAAAGCTGGCGGAGATATGCGTTCAAGCAGTTAAACAGATCGTCGAAGAAGAAGACGGAAAGATCGTGGCCGATATCGACAACATCAAGGTCGAGAAGAAGAGCGGTGGCAGTTCGGCCGATTCCCAACTCATCAAAGGAATAGTCATCGACAAAGAAGTGGTCCACCCAGGGATGCCAAAGCGCGTCGAGGATGCCAAGATCGCCCTTCTGAACTGTGCGCTCGAGGTGAAGGAAACTGAGACAGACGCAGAGATCCGCATAACCGACCCAGAGCAACTCAAGGCTTTCTTGGAAGAAGAGGAGCGAATGCTGCGTGAGATGGTAGAGCAAATTAAAGCCACCGGCGCCAACGTGGTTTTCTGCCAGAAGGGCATAGACGACGTCGCCCAACACTACCTTGCAAAGGCCGGCATCTTGGCGGCGCGGCGAATCAAAGAATCGGATATGGAAAAGCTGGCGCGCGCCACGGGGGGCAAAGTGGTAACGAACCTCAAGGACCTAACAGCCAATGACCTAGGCTACGCAAAGCTCGTGGAGGAGCGAAAGGTCGCTGGGGATGAAATGATTTTCGTAGAGGGCTGCAGGGATCCGAAGGCTGTAAGTCTGCTCGTTCGTGGGGGTACCGAACATGTGGTCGATGAGGTAGAGCGTGCCGTACACGACGGCATCTGCGTAATATCTGCAGCCATTGAGGATGGTAAAATATTGCCGGGCGGTGGAGCACCGGAAATAGAGGTCGCCAGGCGATTGCGCGAGTACGCTGAAACCGTAGGCGGGCGGGAGGCGCTTGCCATTAACGCCTTTGCGGACGCCATCGAGATCGTGCCTCGCACGTTGGCCGAAAACGCTGGCCTAGATCCAATAGACATCCTAGTTCAACTCCGCGCCGAACACGGGAAATCCGGCAATAAAAACGTGGGGCTAGATGTAATAAGCGGAAAAGTGACCGATACCTTAAAGCTAGGCATAGTGGAACCGCTGCGCGTCAAGACCCAAGCGATTAAGTCCGCGAGCGAAGCCGCTGAAATGATCCTACGCATAGACGACGTCATCGCTGCTGGCAAGTTGGAGAAGGAAGAAGAAAAGGAGAGCGAGGCGGAAGGAGAAATGGGCGGTATGCCGCCCGCCTAGTTTGGGGGCTCGCCCATTTTCTCCAAAAAATACACGCGGTTTGAAAAGGCCCGGATAATAGGGGCTAGAGCTTTACAGATATCTATGGGTGCACCAGTATTGATCAACGTGCCCGAGGGAGTCACCGACCCTATTGACATCGCACTCTTAGAATTTGAAAAAGGAGCAATCCCTATAACAGTGATCCGCCGATTACCTGGTGAAAGGAGGAGATAAAAATGTGGAGGCGCCGCAGGTTTTGGGATCCGTTTGAATTTGCCGCCGCGTTAAGGTCCGAAATAAGCAAGGTGCTCGACGAGGCTTTATATCCTCTTGGCTTTATCAGAACAGGCTACTTCGAACCTTACGTAGATGTATATGAAACTCCGACCGAAGTAATAGTTACGGCCGAACTCCCGGGCATCAAAAAGAAAGACATCAAGTTAACAGCTACCGAAGACGCGCTCGAGATCTCGGCGGAAGCGCGCGAGGAAATAATGGAAGAGCGACCAGGCATCGTCCATAAAGAAAGAAGGATGGGTAGGTTCTACCGTTCACTGCCCTTGCCATGCAAAGTTCGACCTGAAGAGGCAAAAGCAAAATACGTGGATGGCATTTTGGAAGTCAGATTGCCGAAGGCCGAACCTAGACGTGGGCACGAAGTAAAAATCGATTAAATTTTTTCTTTGTATTTTTTAAGCGCCGCGGTGAGTAGTAAATTGGTGCTGAAATGGGGGTTCAGCTCGGCGATATCGCCCCCAAGCAAACGATCAGCCTCGAGCAATTGCGGGGTAGAATAATAGCCATCGACGCCATGAATTTCTTATATCAATTTTTGGCGATAATTCGACAACGCGATGGAGAGTTGCTCCGGGATTCGAAGGGGAGAATCACTTCCCATCTGTCTGGGTTATTCTATCGAACGTCCAATTTGATCGAGTTGGGGATCAGACCAGTTTACGTATTTGACGGGGAGCCACCCAAGCTCAAACGCCGAACGGTTGAGGAACGTCGCATAATTAGGGAGGAAGCTGAGAAAGGCTGGACGATGGCTCTTGAAGCCGGGGATCTTGAGGAAGCTAGAAAATTTGCCCAACGGGCGGGCCAACTCACTGATGAAATGGTTAACGATGCCAAGACCCTGCTGGATTGCATGGGGGTTCCTTGGATCCAGGCACCCAGCGAGGGCGAGGCCCAAGCCGCATATTTGGTACAGAGGGGAGATGCGTGGGCCGTCGCGAGTCAAGATTTTGATAGCCTACTCTTCGGGGCCCCTATCTTGGTTAGAAACCTCGCGATAACGGGACGACGAAAACTGCCCAGTAAGGATATTTATATCGAGGTGATGCCAGAACTCATCGAGCTCCGAAAATTACTAACCGAGCTTAAGATCACGCGTGAACAGCTCGTGGATATCGGAATACTGATCGGTACCGACTATAATGAGGGGATAAAAGGCATTGGGCCTAAGAAAGCGCTTGACCTAATCAAAAGATACGAATCGATAGAAAATCTGCTGCAAGCAGAGTTGGACGTAAAATTTGAAGTAGACCCCCTCGAGGTGCGGGAAATTTTCCTTAAACCAAGCGTTACCCAAAAATACCGCCTTGAGTGGCGTGAACCCGATCCAGCTAAAATAATGGAGTTCTTATGCGAAAAACATGATTTTTCAGAATCCCGAGTCCAAACCGGGATAGATAAATTGCTGAAAGGATCTGGTGAGCGAAAACAAGTGAAGCTCGAACAGTGGTTCAGCTAGCCTTCCTTCCACCCGTATTTGCCCACGAGAGGCACAAATGAACAGCCTCCGTACTCATGTACAATTGTTTTCTTCTCACGTTTTTCGACCACGGTCCAAGTTTGAAACATGTAATGCTGGCCGATGGGAGCACCCAACCTCCCGCCTATTTTTAGCTGCTCGATGAGCGGTTTTGGTATCTCGGGCGCGCATGCCGTTACCAGAATCCTATCCCATGGAGCCCCTTCCTCGTAACCACAAGTCCCGTCACCAATTATGACTCGTACTCGCCCATAGCCTGTTTTCTCTAAATTGGAACGTCCAAATTCAGCTAGCTCCGGTATCCTCTCCATCGTGAAGATCTCTCCGTCTGAACCGACTATCTCCGCGATCAAGGCGGCGTTATACCCCGAACCCGTACCTATCTCCAAGACCCTTTGACCTCGCCTTAGATCTAGCGACTCCAACATTATCGCTATCATGCTAGGGGCCGATATCGTCTGACCGTGACCTATCGGCAAAGGCTGATCGGCATATGAATATTTTTTGAGATTTTCCGGCACGAACTCGTGCCTTGGAACTTTTTTAAAAGCCTCAATAACCTCTGACTTCGTGAGGTATCCCCACTTTACTAAGCGTTCTATCAGCTCCTCGCGTTCCTTCTCGTACATTGCAACCAATTAAAAATACGACCTAAAGCTTAAAGAGGTAAGTTGATGGAAGCGATTGAAATCGTGTCCGCTAAAGGTCACCCTAGAATCAAGGCCTTGCATCCCACAACCTTAATGATAACCAAAGATAAAGAGGTGGGCCCTAAAGGCGATTGTATTATCGCGGTAGCGGCCGATAAGAGCGTCGCGGATCTTAGCGAGACAATCAAACGAATGATACAATCCGGCTGTAGAATTTTGATAACGCTAGAGGTGAACGATATCACCGAAACGATCCAAGCTTTTGGACATCCGAGTTTGACCCTGGATCATGCCAGCGATATGGTCGTTCGAAAGAGCGCATTCAAATGTGGTCGGACCCTAGCAATTTACGCCAATAAAGCAGCGGCTGATCTTTCTCGAACTTTGATAGCGCGGCTGAGGGATCCAACCGCCGAGGTTAGGATATCTGTGAAAACCATCCTTTAGCCCTTAACCAAATTTTTCGTCCCAAGCTATCATGTTTGGGATGCCATTTATTATCCGATAACGCCTTCTACATTTTGCGCACACCAGCTCTTCGCCTTCCAACCCAACTCTATCTTTGCAGACCGGACATGCTAGTATTTCCAAAAGTTTGGAGCTAATGATCTCTTTTGCCATGAACATCTCCCCATCGAGTAACCTGAACTTCCTTTCCATACCCATACTTGTATACTTCCTTCCGCACCCTCCTCACGCGCCAGTAATTCTTTATGAATTCCTTCATTCCGTCGTAAATTATTCCGAATTGCCTCCTCTTCAGCACTTTTCTAACAACCCCCTTCCATCCCTCCCTTTTTGAGAAATCTGTGCACCTGTTGCACAATTCGCTGAGCTCCTCGTACGAATAGGGGGTCATCCCGATCACGGGGGCCGGAACTATGAATTGGTCGGGCCTTATTTTCCCCATTTTTCTGGCCTCATGCCAGATTGCCGACCCCAGAAGGTATAGCAGGATATTACCGTTTATGAGATCCGCGCCGTGCTTCTCTAGAAATTCAATAGAATACTCCATATCGTCCTTTGTTTCCATCGGGGCCCCAAAGATTAAGCTTCCTAGAAAAATTATTCCATACTTATTGCACAAATCTAGCGTCTTTTTCACGTATTGCGGCCATTTTTCGGGGTATTTGGTTTTATTGTACCATTTTATAACCTCCGGTTTCAGGGACTCAACCCCAAAGCTCAGGCCTATAACTCCCATATCCCTCATGCTTCTGTAAAGGGCCTCGCTCGGCACATCAACCCTAGCTTGACCGTAGAAATCGAACCTTAGCCTTTCCCTTTTGATCAATCTAGCTAATTTGATCACGTTTTTCGGATCGTTTGTGAAGTTATCGTCGGCTAACCAGACCGATTCAAATCCCATTCTATCTATCTCTTTTAGCTCTTGAACTATGTTCTTGGGGGACCTCACCCTGAAACACAATTTTTTCGGTCGATTGCAGTAGGTACATCCATACTTACAACCCCTCGTCGTTAATATCCCAGTCATGTTTTCCCGCATTTTCATGCCGTAGAAATTGCCATACTTGATGTGTTCGACCAAGCTTCTATCTGGGAACGGTATACTGTCTAAATCGCGGATTTCTTGAGCGTGGATTATTCCTTGGGGTTTGTTTTTAACTATATCTTCTATGACTAATTCGGCCTCCCCAACTACATACACATCTGCCCCAATCTCTTTAAGGGACTCCAGCGGGGCGACCGATACATGGGGGCCCCCAACCGCGATGAAAGCATCAGAAACCTTTCTTATTTCCTTTATCAGCGCCTTGCAAGATTCCAAAGTATACGTGAGACAAGTCAGGCCAATTATCTCCGGATCGATGGATTCTACTCTTTTAATTACCTGTGGGAGCGACAGACGTTCCGCTTCCACATCTATGACATGAACCTCGTGGCCTTTGTTCTTGAGAACCGTGCCCAAATAAAGTATACCTAAAGGAGGGGAATAAGCTGCAAGAGGGCTTATGTCTTGAAAACTCACCGGTGGATAGATGAAAAGTACCGTCGTCATCGTCTCCTATCCTTTTAAACTTTTCAACTTTTAATGATTTGAGGGTCGCCTCAATGACCAAAAAAAGAATAATACCGCACGTGAAAAAAGTCCTCTTCTTGGTACTGTTTTTGATCTGCGTGGGTGTGGTTGTTTTAGCCTTGCTTTCGCACGAGGACCTTTACGGCATGCTTCGCGCTCTGCGGGACGCCAACTATGGGTTCGTGCTTCTGGCCTTACTTACATATGTCTTCAGTACGGTGCTTTGGTCGATCAGATGGCACGTATCGCTCTTAGCTGTTGGCTATGTTGCCCGCCTGCGCGATCTGTGCTTGGTGATTTACGGTAGCATATTCATCAATAACATTACACCGATGATGCGGGCAGGCGGGGACCCATTTGGGAGAGCGTATCTATTGAGAAAGGTAAGGGGTGTACCATATTCATTCAGTTTAGCAACTATAATGGGCGAACACGCTCTCGAGGTACCAGTCTTTTTTTCATTTTTGGTGCTTGGTCTGTTGAAGTACTTTAAAGCCCCATTGCTCTTGATAACGTTAGTCTTGATGGGGATTTGGGTTATCACAGCGATCACAACGCTGTTCTTCCTGCGCTTCTTCGGCAAAAAAATGGCAATAAAATGGGTCGGCCGTATGGCTACCCGCGTGCTGAAGCTGTTTCGCGGGGGTAGGGGCAAAACCGTGGTTAAAGGCATCGAGGGCTTTTATGAGGGGGCCTATAGAATAATCCGGCGATGGAAAAACGCTCTTCTGATCATCGCCCTTTCCGCGGCACTTTGGATTTTCGACATGCTACGACTGTTCCTTATCTTTAAAGCGTTGGGTCATTCCGCACCTCTGACCATGCTGTTACTGGCTTCAACTTTTCCAATTATAGCTGGTTTAGTACCACTTCTGCCCGGAGGATTGGGGTTGGTCGACGCGGCTTTTATTTCTATTTTTAGGCTCTTTTTCCCCCTTGATATCGCGATCGCCGCAACCGTGATAGAGCGGGCCATCTCGTTTGTTTTCAGCACTTTTGCCGGAGCTGGGGCACTGTCGTACTTAGGCATTCGACTCTGGTCAAAAAAAATAAAAGAGACATGTCCTAGCTGAGTTAATGGAAAGGTGAAAAATATGCGGGTCGCGATGGTTAACGATGAGTTCTATCCGGATACTAGCGGCGTTCCAACCTATATCATGGGGTTAGGGAAGGCGCTTGTCAAGCTCGGAGTTGAACCTGTTATAATAGCCCATGCACACTCCGGCCTAGCTAAGGAGGAAGAGATAGATGGGATGTTTATCAAACGCTTGAAGGGCTTTGTGATGCCTATTTTCGATCGCGCTATCTCTCCTCACATCGCCAGCGAACTGCACAAATGTATAAAATATGGCGGATTCGACGTGGTTCATGGACAAGATATATACTCGTCGATGGCGCTACAGTCGGTGTTTTCGGCCCACAAGTGTGGGATACCCTCGGTTTTGACGTGCCACTCGGTTCATAATTGTAATGGTTTTTGGAAGCTTATCCATAAACCGCTTCTGTTGCCTATCAAACGTGCGGATCGCGTGATAGCGGTCAGCAACGCCAGCGCTAATTTTTGCCGTGCCTTTGGCGTTCCTGACGACAAAATAAAAGTCATACTGAACGGCTTGGACCCTTTGGAATTTAACCCCGGCGATAGCTCCCGAATACGTGCTGACCTAGGTATCGGCTCTAAACCCCTCATCATGACCGCAATTAGGCTTGTCAAACGAAAGGGACCGAGATATCTCATAACGGCTTTCTCAAAAGTACTCCAGAGTATACCAGACGCAATATTGGTCATAGCAGGGGATGGACCCGAGGCTATAAATTTGAGAAAACTCGTGAAGAAGCTAGACATAGAAAGCTCGGTGCTCATGTTGGGAAGTTTACCTCATAAACAAGTGCTAAAATTGATGACCGCGGCGGATGTGTTTGTTTTACCATCGCTGATGGAGTCCTTTGGCTTAGTCCTGCTCGAAGCCATGATGGCTGGAACCCCGATCGTATGCACGCGCGTGGGGGGTGTCCCAGAAGTTGTTGAAAATGGAGTGAATGGTTTGATGGTCCCGCCAGCAGATGATGACGCTCTCGCCAATGCGATCCTAATGATTCTCAATGATCGCAACCTTGCAAAAAGGCTAAGCAGAAATGGTCTAAAAATCGCGAGAGAGAGATTTGACTGGGAAAAAACGGCAAAGGAAACGCTCGCCCTCTACGAAACCATCGTGAATTGAATGAAAAGCATCGCCCTAACTATCGATGTAGAACAGGATGTGCCACCCTATTTGAATACGTGGCAGGGGATAAAGAAGGGACTACCAGCTTTGCTTGACTTGTTATCGAAACATGATATTCGCGCAACATTTTTTGTTACTGGACAAGCAGCCGAGAAGTTTCCAGAACTTATTAAAAAAATATCGCGCGAGCATGAAGTCGCCTGCCATGGATATGAACATGAAAGGTTAGATAAATTGAACATGGACGAACAATTCAAAAGGATAACCTTGGCGACAACGGTTCTCGCTGATATCACCGACCAGAGGATCCTTGGATTTAGAGCACCGAACTTCAAACCGAGTGTTTACACGTTTGAAATTTTAGAGCGTTTAAATTATATCTACGATTCTTCGTGCGCAAGCTACAAAATCTGCAAAAGTCCACGCGGGTCAAAATTAATTGAAATACCGAATACTTTGCCGTCCAGTTTCCTCAGATTACCGCCTTGGCTTTCTACACGCATTCTACAGTCGTGTTCAACCGTCTTGCCGCTAACTGTTTTGGATTTTCACGTTTGGGAAGTCACGCAGGTTTCCGGGGTAAGGTTTGACTGCAGGTTTTCTACAGGCGAAATTGCATTACGTAGATTGGATCTATTGTTAGAGCACTCACTGGCAAGGGGGGCAAAATTTGTGATGATGCGAGAGATTGCTGCTAAGGAGTAAAATTGATCTTTCTTTAATCTTTTCAAGAACCGCCAACTAACGTAAACCGACAGAAAAACTATCACCAACCCGATCGAGAACAAAATAGTTGCCGCGCCCCATTCACCTATGCTGGCCAGTTCGAACCCTTTTTTGGTAAACATCCCAATTACAGTAAATCTCAGCGCTCTCCCAAAGGCCGTCGAAGCTACAAATACTAAAGGGCTCATTCGAAAGATACCAGCAGCTAGAGCAAATAACTCATATGGAAGGGGGGTAAACGCCGCTACAAAAATTATCGGCGCTCCGCTCCTTGTAATAATCTTTTTATAAACCTCCAATTTCGTTGCCTCGACCTTTCTTCTGAGAACGATGCTCCCGACCCGGCCAAGTCCATATGTGGTGAGACCACCT
>JAWCKT010000007.1:12436-22299 GCA_038851515.1 Hadarchaeum sp. (SeqCode) | reverse complement strand
GTCTGGAGCATGTAAAGCTTGCCCCGCTCCACGGTGAACTCGATGTCCTGCATGTCCCGGTAATGACGCTCCAGCTTCTCCGCTATCTCCACCAGCCTGTTGTAAATCCAAGGATATCTCCGGTTCAAATCTTCTATCTTGAGCGGAGTTCTGATGCCAGCGACCACATCCTCGCCCTGCGCGTTGAAGAGGAACTCGCCGAAAAGCTTGCGCTCACCGGTTGATGGATCGCGGGTAAAGGCAACACCAGTTCCAGAATCCTCCCCGATGTTCCCAAACACCATCGTCACAACATTAACCGCGGTTCCGAGATAGTCTGGAATCTTGTAAAATCTCCGGTATTCGACGGCGCGCTTGTTTTGCCACGAAGCAAAAACTGCTCCGATCGCCAGCTCAAGCTGAGTATAGGGATCAACGGGAAAATCTCGACGTGTTTCCTCTCTTACTAATTCCTTAAACTTGCTAACAATTTCTTTGAGGTCACTGGCTTTCAAATCAGTATCAAACTTAGCGCCTACCCTTTCTTTCTGCCCCTCAAAAATTTCCTCAAATTTCTTACCTTCAACACCCAAGACTATTTTCCCAAACATCTGGATGAAACGACGATAAGCATCATAGGCAAATCTCTCATTGTTCGTAAGCTTGGCCAGACCCTCAACGGTTTCGTCATTCAAACCGAGATTAAGTATCGTATCCATCATGCCTGGCATTGAATACATGGATCCAGACCGCACGGAAACCAGCAACGGATTCTTAGGGTCACCAAAACCCTTGCCGGTTATCTTTTCAAGCTTCTTCATTGCCTGCTCGACTTCCTCCATCAGACCGTCGGGAAGCCTTCCGCCGGCTTCATAATACTCCCGGCAAACTTCAGTGGTAATCACAAAACCTGGAGGAACCGGCAATCCCAGCTGGGCCATCGTGCACAGCCCTGCTCCTTTGCCCCCCAACAGCCTCTTGTTGTTGCCGTCGCCCTCATCAAAGAAATAAAGTCTTTTTGGCATGCCATCCCTCAAGAGGTTTACCGTGGTATCAGACTTAAAAATCTTTGCCCCCATAAGGTTAAACGCAGTCGGGAGGATTCGTGAGCAAGATGTCATTTGAAGATTTAATCCCAGTGAAACCTGGCTTTGGTGGTTTCGATTTCCCCTATGAAAAATCCAAAATCGTTTTCATGGGCGCGCCTGTAGATGTCACCTCAAGCTACCGGCCCGGTTACAAATTCGCTCCCGCCAAAATAAGAGAAGCCTCGGCAAACCTTGAAACTTATATAATGTCAGCCGGCGTTGACGTTTTCGAAAAAATCGATATCACCGATATTGGGGATATAATAGTCACGCCTGCCGATCTAGAACTAACTGGACTAAGGATCACCAACACCGTCAAGAGGATTCTGGCTGACGGCAAGATTCCGGCGATTATGGGTGGAGAGCACACGATTTCCTATTTCACCCTAAAGGCTTTTGGGGATGTATTCGTGATCCACCTTGACGCCCACCGAGACCTTCGTGACAATTACTTAGGTGACAGGCTCTGCCACGCCACAGTTATGCGCCGGGTTCTTGACTTACTGCCCACTGAAAGATTGATACAACTCGGGGTAAGATCCTGCTCGAAAGATGAGGCTGAATTTTCTAAAGAGGCTGGAATTATGGCTTATACGGCAGAGCAAATAAACGGAGGGCTTGTAAAAATTATTTCTCAAGTGAAAGAAATTGTAGGGAACTCAAAGGTTTATCTTTCAATTGACCTCGATGTTCTGGACCCGGCTTTTGCCCCAGGAGTTTCGACCCCTGAGCCCGGTGGACTGTCCACGATCGAGCTCCTCCGGATTCTACGGGAAATTGGTAAGTTAAACTTATCAGGATTTGATGTTGTCGAGCTAGTCCCACCTCACGATGACGGAACCACTTCGTTCGTGGCAGCGAGAATAATCTACGAGTTGCTCGCTGCACTGGGAGCCAAAAGATGAAAATTCACTGAAGATATTCTTGACCCTTTTCCACAATTATCTTTGTCTTAAAGGGAATTTTCAAGTTCGCCCTGTGCAGAGCCTCCTTAGCCACCCGGGCGAACTCCTTCTTGCAGCTCACCGTCATCAGTTTCTGCCCCACGCTGACTCGAGCGGCGGTCCCTATCGGCTTTCCAAAGGCCCGTCTCATCCCATCTGAAACCCGGTCCGCACCAGCACCCATGACAATCGGGTTTTCCCGAAGAACTTGATGGGGGTAAACTCTGAGCTTCAAGTGATAGTTATCCTTGCCGGCCTTTTGCTCCAGCAAACGATTGGCCGCGACCCTCGCCGCCTCAAGGCTATTATGCCTTATCTGCCCGGCTTCGGTCAAAACCATCGACATCACCACGTCAAATTCCCCATTCGGGTTGCCCATGTCAAAGAAAGTCACCCGCACCGCAGGCACGCCCTTAACGAACTCGCGCCTAGTGTAGGCTGGACCGCTGAATCTCCTGTAACTTCTCGCCGGTCTCAATGGCATTTTTAACCCTCCCCAACTCAACAATTTTTCCTGTATTTAATAGACTTGCCGTCTTCAAAAGTTGTATTACTGTGTATATAACCCTTTACGAAAGCAACCCAGCAATTATATATGCAGCTCAACGATATCCTTGTCCTCCAGCACGTAGTCTCGAGTGACCTGTTGACCTGGAAATCTAGTCGAACCCCAGACCCGAGCGAACTTCAGCTCCTTGGCAAAATCCTTGTGGACTGAGCGGGCCACATCCATCACCGTGGAGCCCCGAGACAAAACTAAAGGGCGCTCCGCTGGCTCCTCATCTGGTTTCTTAGTGTAGACGCGAATCAAGTCGAGCTGATGGTAAATCTTTCTCTTCAAATCGTCTGGTTTTTCACCGGTATGAAACACTTCGAGCAGTTCCCCGAACTCCTGTCTGACCATTTCCAACTTTTCGGCGGCGTTAGGTGTGTCAAATTTAGTCAATAGAATAAAGCCCCGAGGATAAACATTCGACTCGGAAAGTGCCTCCTCAAGATCATCAGGGGTGATGGGCTCTTCGATTACAACGAAAGCATTGTGGATGCGGTGCTCCTGCAGAATTCGCTTTATTTCAACCTCTCCACCCTCAACTAGTTTTGCCCCTTTTATTTCGATGCCGCCGCTGGAGCGTTTTTCGATGCTGACCTTCGGTGGTCTGCAATTCAGCTTGACGCCCACAGCATCCAACTCGCTAAGCAAGATCTTGACTTGGTTGACCGGATCATCGGAAGCATCGACGACAAGCGCGATGGCATCCGCATTACGGGCGACGCTCAGTGGGCGAGCGCCGAGACCTCGACCATAGCTTGAACCTTCGACTATAGCTGGTACCTCGACTAACTGAATCTGCACGTCCTCAAACTGCATCATGCCGGGAACAGGATATCTGGTCGTGAACGGATAATCGGCGACCTCGACGCGGGCGCTGGTAAGTTCTCGCAGAAGTTTTGACTTGCCTGAGTTCGGCAGGCCCACCAGAGCCACCTGTGCCGCCCCCTCCTTCTTAATCGAAAAGCTGGGCCCACCGCCTCGTCCAATTTTTTTCTCGCGCTTCTCTTCCAATTCCAACCGCAACTTTGCCAGACGGTGCTTAAGAGTCCTCAACAGCTTCTCCGAACCCTTATGCTTCGGCGCTACCCGAATCATTTCCTCCGTAGCTTTGATCTTTTCCTCCAGCGTTCTGGCTTGTAGATAGCGCTCCTCCGCTTTTTTATATTCGGGGGTAACATTGGCCGGCAAGACAATCAGTAAAAATTTAATCTTCCACGGACAAAAATTTGCCGAAACGGTTTAAGCTAACTTTTTCGCCTAATATTCGAAGTTAATTCCTAAATCAGAAATATCTCCATTTTGCAAAAAATCTTTAAATAAAAACAAAATCCAATTTTGACTTGGCGGGGATGGTAGCCCGCAGAAGAGGTCGAACCGGAGCCTACGGGCAACGGGGATCCGTGCAAAAACCCGGGCTAAAAACCGGGGAAGGGCGCGGATAATTCCTGTGGTAGAACAGGATGGGACAAACGCTGCGGGAAGAAGACCCTGACAAGAAAAAATGGCGAGCAAGCGAAGTGGTCGAGGTTCGCGAGCTCGTTAGGAGAGTATTGGAAGGGTCGAAATCCCCGCCACTTTTTTTAGGGTTAAGTGAGAAACTTAAGGTATTTTAAGGTCCTCTTGATCCCGATGGATTTCAAGAGTTCTGGCGCCTTTGCAACCAGCGCACGGATCAACTTTTCGTGATGGTCAAAATCAAAATTTTTCAACACGATCTCCCTGAATTCATCCCCCTCCAGCAAGGTGCATAAAAAATTAAGGTCCTCATTGGACATCTGATCAAACACTTTCTTGACCCGTATGCCAAGGCTGAACTCCGTACCGAACTTTTTCATGACCGCTCCCTGATAACTCTCAAGATCTCTCATCCTGCCGCTTTCGAGAGCGCTTATCACGGCCTCGGCTGCAAGCTTGGCACAAGACAAACCGATGTAGATGCCTCCGCCAGTGAGCGGCTTAACTTGCCCGGCGGCATCTCCAACTAGAAGCACCGCTCCTTTTTGAATCTTACGGGACATACATTCTGGGATTACGCCCGTGCATCGGGTGAAGACGGTTTTACCAACCTTTTGGGAAGCTACAGGGTGCTCGGAAAAGAAATTTTTCAGCAACCGGGTTGGACTGCCGCTCTTAGTGCCTAGGCCCACACGAGCAACCCTGCCAGCTTTAACCATCCAACTAAAGAATCCGGGTGAAAAATTATTATCTAGATAAACTTCAGCAACGCCGTTATCTAGGTCAGCCTCCACCTCGACCTGCGCACATTTGATGTAATCATTTCTGACCAAAAGTCCTGCTTTGCGGGCAACAACGGAAAGTGGCCCATCAGCTCCAATCAACACTCGGGCTTTCAGCTTGTCCCCATCCTGAGTCTTTACCGACAGTTCCTCATTGAACTCAAGATCAATACACCTTTTGTCCAAAATTAGTTCAGCGCCGGCCCTGACCGCAGCATCGGCCAGCGAACGGTCAAATTTCACCCGGTCTATCACCAGTGCCTCAACTTTCCCCCTTGTCAATTCAATAGAGACATTGGAAGGGGGATAAATCTTGGCCCCTTTCAACCTGCCCAGAACCCATTTTCCAGGTTTGATCCCAAGCTCCTCGAGGCCGCTCAAACCAACTATGCCAGTACAACATGCGGGCTTGCCCACCTCAGCATGCTCCTCAACTATCGACACCCTGAGCCCGCGCGCTGCCAAGATTTTACCAGCGAAGCACCCCGCTGGCCCCGCACCAACAATTAAGACATCAGTTTCCATTCGCTTACCTCATCATTTTTTAGGTTACAATTAGATAACGCTAACGAGTGGTACCATGCTCGAGGCGGTTGGTTATGTCATTCTTGGTGTTTTTCTGGTGATGGTGCCCGGTTTCCTGTTTTCAATAGTGCTTTATCCAAAAAGGGAAAACCTCGATTTTTGGTCCCGAGCGAGCACCAGCCTAGCCTTGGGTGCCATGATCGGTGCTCTATTGGGTTATGTGATCTCAATACCTGGTTTAAGCACCCTTTCGCTCGAGTCTTTCACGCTGGGTGCCTTGATAGTCTCCATTATCTTAGCGATTGCGGCCTTTCTCCGAGGGGGTTTTGAAGTTCTCCTCTGGTATAAAAATCAAATTCTCTGCAGATTCAGTAAACAGAAAAAAGAAACCGATTTGCAAAGCAGCACCACTGGAGAGCCGTCCACTGGTTGAGAGGTGGCCCCAGTGTTCAAGTATAAACAGGTTATCGTAGTGAGAAACGATATAAAAATGAGTCCTGGAAAGCTAGCCGCCCAAGTTGCTCACGGTTCAGTCGGAGCCGCCGAAGAAACCAGAAAAAAACACAGAAGATGGTTCCATAGCTGGCTCTCTGAAGGGCAAAAGAAAGTTGTGGTTAAGGTGGATAGTGAAAATGAACTTAGAGATCTAAAGAAAAAAGCCGATAAACTTGGCCTGCCAAACATGCTGGTCGTAGACGCGGGACTGACAGAGCTTGCTCCCGGAACTATCACCGCCTTAGGAATTGGACCGGCACCGAATGAAATTTTGGATCAAGTCACGGGAAATCTTCCGCTGCTTTAGGTGATTGGGATGAAGCTCAAGGAAGTTGGCGAAAAGGTCCTCGTCGAAACCGCGAGGAAGACGTTCAGAAAGGGGAAATCAATCAGAATCGGCATAGGTGACGACGCGGCGGCGGTAGACTTGCCCGGTAAAAAATGCCTGGTGGCCACGACCGACATGCTGGTGGCCAGTACTCATTTTCCGGCGGGGATGAAACCTGAACAAATAGGGATAAAGTCTGTCGTAGTTAACCTCAGCGACTTGGCCTCAATGGGCGCCGAGCCGCTAGGCCTTGTTTTCTCCGTGGCTTTGCCCAGAGAGCTCGAATTTGAATATGTTGAGAGAATTATGCGGGGAATGGAATCGGCGGCAAAGGAATATGGGACATACGTTGTGGGGGGTGACCTCGACGAAGCCGAAGAAATCACTATCGCCGGTTCGGCCTTTGGTCTTGCCGACAAAGACAAACTCCTCAGAAGATCAGGGGTAAGAAAAGGGGATATTTTGGCAGTTACTGGGGAGCTTGGTGCTGCCTCTGCGGGGCTAAAAATAATCATGGAAAAACTTCCTACTAAGGGTTATGGGGAACTTGTAAAAGCACAGCTAGAGCCGAAGGCTCGGGTGATGGAAGGAATAGCGCTGGCCAGAGGTGGTCACGTCAAAGCAGCAATAGACGTGTCTGATGGCCTTGCCGCCAACCTCTGGCATCTCTCCCGGGAAAGCGGTGTCAAAATTATCATAGATAGGGAAAAAATACCAGTTCATCGTTTGGTCAAAAAATTCTCAGAACAACATGGTTACGATATCGACGAGTTCGCGCTTTACAGTGGGGAGGATTTTGAGTTGATCTTTGCAACCCGACCGAGATTCTGGGCAAGTGTTAAGTCCGCCCTTAATCGAATCGGGACAAAAGCCACACCAATTGGCAGGGCGGTCGAAGGAAGCGGGGTATTCATCAAAAGCGGAGAAAAAATAGATGAACTGAAAGACAGGGGCTACGAACACTTCAAATAGGCACTATTCTTTCTTCAACTTCTGGTACATTTTCCAAGTCAAAATTGGCTCACGCGACGCCCTCGTCTCATCCAACCTGCCAACCGCGGTTGCCACAGGCGCCGATCTAACCTTCTCAGGTTCTTCTCTTGACTCTCGAGCTATAATCCCCATCGCCTCTATGAACCTATCCAGCTCCTCTTTAGACTCTGTTTCGGTGGGCTCGACCATGAGAGCCTCTGGAACTATTGGGGGAAAATAATATGTCGGAGGATGAACCCCGAAGTCGAGCAGGCGCTTGGCAACATCCTTAGCTGTTATCCCCGTTTCCTTCTTAAGCGGTTCGGCGCTGAGGACCACCTCGTGCTTGCAGGGGCCATCGTAATTAACTTTAAAGCTTTTCCCGTCGTTGAGCTTCTTCATCAGATAATTAGCGTTCAAAACGGCTGCCTCAGCTGCCTCTTCAAGACCATCGGCACCCATGGACAGTATATAGGCATAAGCTTTCACCAGCACCCCGAAATTGCCGAAGAAGGACTTTATTTTACCTATTGAGTGGGGGCGATCATAGTTGAGCCAAAAACGTCCACGTTTCTCATCGTATTCAACCACAGGTACAGGTAGAAATCTTTCAAGCTTTTCGACGACGCCCACGGGTCCAGCGCCCGGTCCGCCACCACCGTGGGGTGTAGAAAAGGTTTTGTGAAGATTTAAATGAACTATATCAAAACCCATGTCGCCGGGACGTGCTTTTCCGATAATTCCGTTCAGGTTGGCGCCGTCATAGTAAAGAAGGCCGCCGACGTCGTGAACAACTTGAGCTATTTTCAGAATTTCGTCTTCGAAGAGACCCAAGGTGTTCGGGTTTGTCATCATCAGTGCTGCAGTGTTTTCTGAGACTGCTGCTCGGAGCGCATCTAAATCAACCCTCCCGCGGCTGTTCGAGGGAACTACAATAACATTGAATCCCGCCATTCCAGCGCTGGCAAAGTTGGTTCCGTGAGCAGAATCGGGCACGATGACTTCCTTTCTTTTTTCTCCTTTTGACTTGAAGTAGGCGCGAACCAACAACAACCCTAGAAACTCACCATGCGCGCCTGCCGACGGCTGTAAACACATTCGAGACATGCCAGTTATCTCGCACAAAAATCCTTCAAGACGATACATGATCTCCAAGGCTCCCTGAACCGTTTCCACGTCCTGATCCGGATGGATATTCGCCACCTCATCCAAGTCGGCCAGTTCTTCGTTTATCTTGGGATTGTACTTCATCGTGCACGAGCCAAGCGGATAGAATCCTGTATCAACGCAGAAGTTCATTTGCGAGAGCCTCGTATAGTGCCTCACGATCTCGGGCTCAGATAGTTCTGGAATATCTACCGACTTTCGCAACATTTTTTCCGGAATATTAAAATCGGGCGTGACCAAATTTGGTAACAGACTACCTTTGGCACTTTTTCTTCCCAACTCAAAAATCAACGGCTCTTGGCCAGATTCGCGGACCCAACGAGCTTGGTGATAATTCATTTTTCTCCCCCCATAATTTCTCGCACCGCCTCCGCAAAATCATCCAAGTTCTTCTTAGAATGAAGTTCTGTAGTACAGACTAGAGCTGACTCACCCAGCTCCGGAAATTCTCTGCAGAGCGGTTTTCCACCTTGGATGCCTCGTTTGAGCAACTCAGCATTAAGCTGAACTACATTGCCGGCCACGTACTGAATTGTAAACTCATTAAAATGCGGCGATTTGAAAATTGGAACTTTTAATCCATCAATACCACCCAAGCGCTTCATTAAATAACTCGCATTGGACGCGCAGATTTCCGCGAGCTGACGCAGGCCCTTTGGCCCTAGCGTGACTAAGTAGACTGCCGCTGCCACCGCGCAGAGAGCCTCATTGGAACATATGTTGGATGTGGCCTTCTCCCGTCTGATGTGCTGCTCCCGAGTTTGAAGAACCATCGTGAACCCATGAGAACCGCCATCAACGGTCCTAGTCATGCCGATGAGGCGGCCGGGGAGCTGTCTCAACAACCTTTGTTCACCGCGACAGGCGAATATCCCGAGGGTGGGGCCGCCAAAAGAGACTGGATTTCCCAGTGGCTGCCCTTCCCCTATAACGATATCGGCTCCATAATCGCCGGGCGCTTTCAGCAGACCTAAAGAAATTGGATTGACGCCAACTACGAAAAGAGCGCCATTTTTATGAGCTACCTCGGCAATTTCTTCCACCTGCGTCTCGATAAAGCCCAAATAACTTGGATTCTCCACATAAACCCCAGCGGTATTCTTATCCACCATTTGGTCAAGCTGGTTCAAATCCAGCTGGCCGCTCTCCGCGTTGTAGCCAACCTCCATGATTTCAAGGGATGGTCCCGCAGCATAGTTAGCAAGAACCGAAAGGCGATCTTTGGCGATAATCTTGGGAACAATAAACCTGCCCCTCCCCGTCACTCTGGCGCACATCAGAGCCGCCTCACCGAGTGAAGTTGCCCAGTCATACATCGAAGCATTAGCAACATCAAGCCCGACCAGCTCAGCAATTAAGCTCTGATACTCAAAAAGGGCTTGCAGCATCCCCTGACTGGTCTCTGGTTGGTAGGGTGTGTAAGAGGTTAAAAACTCAGAGCGCTTCACAACCTGACGCACATGGGCCGGAACATAATGGGGCCAGACCCCACCACCTAAGAAGGAAGGCATCTTGGTGAAAGGCTTATTTTTGGAAAGAAGTATCCTAACGTGATTTGCGACCTCCAGTTCTGAC
>JAWCKT010000007.1:0-12426 GCA_038851515.1 Hadarchaeum sp. (SeqCode) | reverse complement strand
TAGAGGCAAGTTCAACCTTTTCTTCAACCTCACCTCCTGCGGAATGTCTTTGAAAAGCTCACCGATATCAAGCAGCCCAATCTCGCGAAGCATCTGTTCGCGAGTTTCCTTCGTGCTTGGTATGAAAGGATGAACCATTTTCACCAGTTACTCGAGTTTTTTCAGGTATTCGGAATAAGCTTTGGCGTCCATGAGTGACTTAAGCTCCTCATTGAGCGCACTAGGAATAATGGTGCAGATCCAACCCTCATCATAGGGGCTGGTGTTAATCAATTCAGGGCGTTCTTGAAGGGCTGTGTTCACCTCTTTGACTTTGCCGCTGATGGGGGCGTAGACCGTTGAGACTGCCTTTACCGACTCAACCGCGCCCAGTTCCATGTCACGGCTCTTCGGTTCTCCAATTTGCTTGACCTGCCTGCCAACCACAGGAAGCTCGACATAAACCACATCACCAAGTTTGTCCTGAGCATAATCGGAGACGCCAACCCGAACCTGCCCATTTTCCACTTTTAACCATTCATGCTCTTTGCTGTAATAAAGTCCTTCGCGAACGTCATGTCCCGACATTCAACATCACCTCAACTGCTAAATTTTGCGCGCTTTACTTAAATGTTTGTGGTCGGCGGAATTAAGGCGACACCGGCGATTTTAACAATTTTTTAATTTCCTCAATATCTCTTCGGCTTGGTTTTCGAGGATAGTTGTAAATTGGACCGCGAGGAGACTCGTTATAAAAAGGACGATTGCATCCGGCGCAACCTGAGGTAACAAAAGGATCACCAGACTCTATAACCTTTCCCAGCAGCTCACTATCCACGCCAAAACTTGAGATGCTGCCTTCTTCAAAATTCATGTTCTCCACCCTGCCGAGGCCATTAGCTATCAGAAACCTAGCCAGCTGAAGCCTGCGATAACTGGTGACATCAGGCCGGGGGTGATTGGAGAGAGGAGTTCCGGGGATGGGGGTGAAGGCAAAAAGAGCCACAGTGACACCATTATCATGGAAGAACTGGAAAGCTTGTGCCATTTCCTCCTCTGTCTCACCCAAACCCGCAATCAAATGGGTTGAAACTCTATCACCAAAGACAGCCTTGGCGTTTTTCAATGCTTCCATATGGCCCTCCCAAGAATATTCAGAACCTTTAACATTTCTGAAGATCTCTTCAGTTGCGGCATCGAAGGCCAGGCCAACCCTTTCCACTCCAACGCTGGCCAATCTTTTCAAGTCTTCAAGCATAAGTGGCTGGCACGACACTGACACTGGTAAATCACAGACCTCTCTCAGGCGTGAAACTAGTTCACAAATTACCTCAACGACGCCGGAAAAATTTACCGCCTGAATACAAACCCTTTTGAATTTTTCTGAATTTTTTTTAAGCGCGGCTAAAACCGATTCTAGGTCAAATTTAGGCCAGACGACACGCGACAACATCTCCAAGTCTGCCGTGCTCTCGCGTGCTTGCGGGCAGAACCTACAATTACCACGACACCTGCCTTCAAAATAAGTGAGAAAGTGTGCCGTTGTTGGGGCCTCCACCAGCTTACCTCGCCATAGCTCAAGTATCACCCCGGTGCCAAAAGCCACCCTCACCTTAGACAAGCCATGCTGACGTTCATGCATAGAGTCGCGCCACCTTCAACTAATTCAATCAGTAAAATATTAACAGTTGGGGTTATGATTGAACCAAGTCGTCCGGAACTGAACAACAGGCTTTCAGTTTTTTAACCATCATCCCCATCTTTCGAGCCGCCTCCAGAGTTCGTTCGCTGGGTAGCTCGATCCTATCCACTCCTGATTGAAGCGCAGCGAGTTCCAGTTCATGACGGTAGTGAAAACGGGGCCGCATGCAGCCCAGCGCGATATCAATTTCTGGGAACATCAGCCTCGCTTTAATAGCCACTTTTTTAAAAACTTCTACAGGGGGTGGAGCCAGCTTTTCGAAAACAGTCCCAAAAGTTGGCGACAAAACGAGAAGAACCAGCAGATGTGGTTTAACCTCAGAAGCAAGCTCCAGAGCTCTGAACTCACCTAGCAATTTGCCGAAATGTAGCCCAACGCAGATGTGCGGTACTACATAAGATATATACCTGGTGAGAGAACGCAACGAGCTTCGATAATCATTAACTGTTTTTTGAATGCCGAGCACCGACTTAATCGTGCTATCATCACCGACTAAATCAAAATCGGCCAAGTCAATGCCCGCACGGCCCATTTCCTTAGCAAGCCACTCCGGTACTAATCCTGTATGAGCGCTGATGAAGAGATTGGTATGCTCCTTTATCTTTTCTATAGTGTCTAAAAAAGGCTCAAATGGAACATAACCCTCGACATTAAAACCACCGCTGAGAAGAACTCCGACCGCCCCCTTCGAAGAGAGTTTAAGACATTTTTCATACAGGGCCTCCGGCGTGGTGCATGAAATCATATCTTTCAGATAATGGCGCCCGCAGTGTTTACAGCTTAACGCGCAATTTCTACCGGTAATGGATATTGTGGGGAACGCTGGATGGGGATAACAAGCTAGGAGTTCACGGCGGCGCTTCAGTTTTACGGACAAAGCTTTTCCATTTTTGAACGACATTAACGTTTCCGCAGCCAGTCTTGTGAAGCATATTTGGGTCGAAGTTCGATGGCAAGGTTCAGTTCGGCCTTTTCCATTTCTCCCTCTGAAAGTTCAACACTCAAGACCGTTTCAAAACCATTTATCATAGCTTCTCTCACCTGCTCAAAGCTCGGCCTACTACCCAACTCGCGTTCTATCGTGGTCACTCTCTCAAAAACAGAGGAAATGAACTTGTCCGATATTTTCTCTGGGCTTACCTTGAGGAGTTCAAACATCAACCTGATATCTGGAGAGATCAAAATTGTTCCGTGCTGAAGCACCGACCCCCATCGCCTCGTCTGGGCACTTCCAGAGATTTTTTTACCGTTCACCTGGACATCATTAATGGGCCTGAATTCAGCTCTAAGCCCCAAATTTTCCAAACCTCGCACAATCCCGCCACAAACTACCTTGTAAGATTCAATAATGTCGTGAGGCAAATCATCCTCCCTGCAAACCACGCTATAAGTCAGCTCCCCATGATAATCATGAAAAACTGCACCACCACCCGTAATCCTTCTGACCACATCAACCCCATGCCGCCTAGCCGCTTCCAAGTCGACCTCACGTTCCAGGCTCTGAAAACAACCCAGAGAAACCGCAGATGGACACCAGCGCCAAAACCGGACCGTATTTGGCGCTTTTCCCTCTGAGTTGAGCCGCAGTAGGGCCTCATCAATTGCCATGCTCGTGAAAGCATCATCCACCCGTAAAGGCAACAGTCTCCACCCCATCAAATCAGCTCCTCACAGCTCTCAAAATTGCTTCCACCCAGTGCTCAGGACCGATCAACGGAGTCGATGCCCCGGTTTTCTGATAAAAATTTTTGACTACCGACATCAGACTATCAAATTCCGCTTTGATTCCTAAAAGACTTTTTTCAAGATACTCCAATGCCTCCTCAGGATAAATGAAAAAATCGCCGCTTAACGAAATCTTGGAGATGGTATTATCATCTGAAAGTGAGAGTTCGACCTTTATGACGCCCTTGGGTGCCTTGAACTCGGAGTACTTCAACCAGTCACCCTTCTATTTCCATTTAGTTAGAATTTCCTCTCTACGGAATGTCATCTTACTTAGATAATAAAGGCCCAAATCGGCAAAAATCAAAAGCCCCGCGAATACGGCCAGCTCAACCCAGTTTAGTCTCAAAAATCCGCCCAAAAACAGGAAGTAAAATCCTAATACCGGTATCGTGGTAACTCCACTGAGCTGTGTCGCAGCACGGACATCATTCACTTTGGAAGAAATAAAAACGGAAACCGAAACCGAAAGAATCGCTATCAAGGGGCAGTAGATGAAAAGAACTACCAATGAAAGTAGATTTGGTAACAGCGGATATCCAAAGATTGGAAAGGTTAAGAAGTCAACCAAAGCAACCATACCGGCAAAGGAAGCAAAGGTGACCCCCACCGCCGGGAGAAAGGCCCCAAGCGCCTTACCCAGCAAGAGTTCAGAATCCGTCGTCGGTGTTGCTAGAAGAGGTTCAAGCTGCCGGTTAATTTTTTCACCGACAAAAGTATAGGAAGCTATCACTGAGGGCACGAACGCAGGAATAAACATAAAAAATAAGCTTAACATTGAAATTAAGCCCATTATCGTCGCCTGTTTCAGGTCATATCCTGGCGTGGCAAACGGCGGCAGCTCTCCGGATAATTCCCCCGAGCTTAAAATTGGTAAAATGGATGCGATAGGTACCACGATTGCAAAAATAAGCGGCATGACTACTAAACCGTACAGAACATACTTGTACCTTCTCACGCTGGCCATGTCCTTCTTGGCGATCTCCCAAATCCGGTCAAACCTCATTTTTACCCACCATCTTCAGATAGACCTCTTCCAAGCCAAGCGCCCCTCGAGTTACGTAAATAACTTTTCCGCCATTTTTCACTATCGCTTCCACCACCTTTGGGTTAACTTTTTCCGGATCTCTTGACTGGACGAACAGTTTGTCGCCGGAGACGTCGACTTTTAGCACCCCTTTAACTTTTTTTACTGCATTCACCACCTTTGCTCCTAAATTTTTAAGCTGGATTTCAGTTTTGCCGGAACCAAATTCTCTCTGAAGCTGAGTCGGTGAACCCAAGGTTATCAACTTGGTATTAATAATCGCCACCCGGTCGCAGATTCTCTCTGCCTCATAAAGATTATGCGTGCAGATGAATATGGTTCTCTTCTCGTGTTTCAGTTCCAAGATGAAATCCCTGACTATTTTGGCGGAATCTGGAGCCAGTGCTGCTGTCGGCTCATCGAGAAAGAGCACCTTAGGCTCATGAACCATCGATCTGGCTATAGCAATCTTCTGTTGCATACCCTTGGAAAAGGTGCCAACGGGATCGTCCCTGCGTTCCCAAAGACCCATCATCTTGAGAAAACGTTCAATATTCTCCTCACGCTTCTTCTTTGAAACACCGTAAAGTTTAGCATAAAAATCGAGGTTTCGATATGCGCTTAGTTCCCCATAAAGTCCAGGTGATTCGGGGAGGAGGCCAACCATTTCTCTGATTTTCATAGCGTCTCGGCCAACCTCATAATCGCCGACAAAAGCCCTGCCGCTGGTTGGCCTGATTAAACAACACAACATCCTAACAGTCGTAGTCTTGCCCGCGCCGTTGGGGCCCAAGAGGCCAAATATCTCGCCTTCCTTGACCTCGAAAGTAAGGTTATCCACTGCAGTCAGTCCGTTGAACTTTCTAGTCAGCCCCTCTAAGCGAATCATAATTAAACCGTAAAATCGTCTGCCTATGGCATTAATAAAACATTCTTCAGAACTTCAGAATTTCCTTGACATTGGAGTAGGTGACTTTTTCCACATCCCCTTTACCTATGCCTGCCCCAATCAGTGCTCGGGCAACTTTTGGAAGCGTGAGCGGGTCTGATGGCTGGTGACTTAAATCGCTGTTTATCAAGATGCCCTCCACACCAGCTGAACTGATTATGGAAACCGCATCTTTTTCCGTCATCTTTTCCGGCTGAACAGTTATCCCGGCGTTAGCGTTAAGTTCTCTTACGCGTGCGACCAGATCCGCCGTCAGATGATCGACGATAACTTTTGTCATGTCAACTTTTTGCCCCATAATCAATTTCAGCAATCTATCAAATATCTGGACCTTATTTTGTCTAGGGGTGTGAAATATCATCGGTAAATCATAACTCTTGGCCAGACTGATTTGTCTCAACAGAACCTTTTCCTCTTCACTGCTAGCTGTTTCCAAACCTACTTCTCCCAAGGCCAAGGCTTTTCCGGAATCAAAAAGTGAAGAGATGTGGTCTAGCACATCACGAACACCGGTCGATGGGATGGATCTCGGATGGATACCCACCGCCACCAACGCTGAAATTCCACATTTCTCCAAGCGCTGCGGCTCTACTTCAGTCAGCCAGCGATGCAAGTCAACCAGCGTGTTAGGCCCGGTAGGTTTTACTGGAAAATAAGAACAAACAACAACGCCTTCAATGCCTGCTGCTGACATGGTTTCAATATCCTGGAAGCTCCTTAGATAAATGTGGGTGTGGGAATCGATGAAACGCATACAAACCACTCAATAAGCTCCTAAAGCCTTATCAAACCTTCCCAAATTTAGATCTTTTCCAAGCCTCAACCATCCCTTTATCAATATCGCAGAGGATAATTCTTTTTAAGGATTTAGCCTTTAGCTTGAACTCAGCTATCGCCTGCATCATGGCTTCCGCAGCATCCTTAGCGGAAACACCTCCAACACCAGTACCCATTCCGGGAATAACCAGATTTCTAGCGCCAACTTCATCAGCGCAAATCAGGGCCGCTTTTGTTGCCCGATAAACTTTTTCTGCTGTGGTTGGCATTGCCGGGCGCTCCATGGTCGGCGCATGAATCACCCATTTTGAATTCAACTTACCGGCGCCGGTAGCTACTGCCTTGCCGACGGGAACTGGAGCATATTTCATTGCTTCCCTTTCGATTTCAACGCCACCGGCCCTTTTAATCGCCCCGGCGGCCCCGCCCCCCATCAAAAGCAAGCTGTTCGCTGGATTGCATACGGCATCCACTTTCTGTTTAGTAATGTCCCCCTCCAAAATCTCCACTACTAGGTTGTTCGACATCATTGTCAATGTAGAATTTCTTTTTAATTAAAAACATTTTGAATATCTGGAGTGCGTCGACTTAATGTTTTTAGAGTAAAATCGTGGCGCGGCTTGAAAAAAACGATTGATTTTATTTTGACTTATGTTTCGGATTTTGCGGAAAAGTCAGTATTGGTTGCTGAAAGAAATTGGTATTCTCTGGCATTCTCTGAAGAAAGCCAGCGCCTCCTCTTTGGTGAAGCCAGCTCTACACTTTATCTTACCGAAATGCAGACGAACCAAATAAGTTCTTTCCAAAGCTTTACGGGTAGAGGTGAAATAACTTGAAATCGTGGTTTTTAAATTTAAGATCTGGAGCATGTATTTCTGCTGAATCTTAGCATGTGCCAAGCTAACAAATAAAACTGTGCCTAGCCCCAAGCCTAAAACAGACAGCTCTTCTGAAAACCAAATTTTGAAACCAACCGTTCCTGTCTGCGGAGCAGTTTCCAAAACTGCTTGCGGTTGCTGAGAACTCTCTGCATCTTCATGGGTGGACAAATCGTTTGTTTGCTCAGCTTGTTCGCTATCTGTCCCCTGAACTGGAGCATCGGCCGTGTCTGGCGAACTCTCGAAATCAACTTGATTTTCGGATGATTGGTCATAGATATTCGTTTTTGATTCCAGCTCTGAAACATTTTGCGAGTCTTGATTTTGGTAATCTGGGCTGCCAACTGGCTGTTCCTCTTCCGGCTGGCTGACTGGCTGTTCCTCTTCCGGCTGGCTGACTGGCTGTTCCTCTTCCGGCTGGCTGACTGGCTGTTCCTCTTCCGAATAATCACCGTTACTGTCATTTAACTGGTCCAGCCCATCATCAGTTTGCGGCTGATCCTGAACATTGTCCTCTTGAGAAACAGGGTCCGGAAGGAAAACATTTTCTAACTGTTCAGAACCATTATCCGGCTGATTAGTGTTATCAATCAAATCCCCAATATCGTTTTCAGATTCCTCTGGAAAATCCTGCTCCAAATTGTTATCGATTATATTATCAATAGGTGTAACATTATCTACACCATTATTATCCCCATCATTTTTCTTGTCCTTCTTTTCCTTGGCTTGATCACCGTCTTTTTTATCGTTGCCGTGATCTTTCTTTGAGCCATCTGAATCTTTGGCGGCGGAAGCCATTGGGGCGAGAACTAAAGCAATGACTAAAATTAACGTTATCGCTAAGAGGAGTGGCTTCTTCCAATTTGAACATCCGCTCCGCATCATCCGCATTACCTCAACCAAAATAGACACTTGAGCCCTTTTTAAGTGAAAAAACGAAGGCTTAACTTTCGCATAAAGTCGAAAATGATAAAAACTATTTGGAGCAGCTCTCTAGGAAGGTCAAAAGATAAAATAAGAAAACGGCCGCTAACGCATAAGCCATCACAGAAAGAGTCACAACGTAAAAGCTGTACATAGTTCTGTTTCCGAGCAGATAAACTGCAACATAACCAAGAAAAGTGAGTAGGAACCACAAGGCGGGGATTATGGAATCACGGTTAAACTTGTAAGCAACGTATGGCGTGAGGACTAATGAAACTATGGCTAAAAGATAAACTGCTGGGTTGACAGAAGCAGCTACGTCAGGGTTGAGGTTTAGCATAAACGGGCTTTGATTTACGAACCAGCCCCAAGGATCAGAAACTGCCGGCCCTGGAGGTCTTGACTTCAAAAACCAGTGCAGCCCAGTCTGTATCTCTCCAATCCATCCCTGAAAGCCCCATTTAATTACTAGAGGTAAGTTGAAACCAAACCAGATTAAAAAAGGTACTATGAAAGGATACAGGATCGTTTTTTTAACGCTGGATTTGCGGAAAACCATCAACAAAAAAAGCGCTGCAACTGAAAATAACCCAGTGAACTTTGAAGTTGAGGCTAGCCCAATGAAAACTGCCGACAGAAGATAACTTTTCCGCAACGCAAACCACAGCGAAAGGGATAGAAAGAAAGCCACGTAGATGTCAAGCATGGCCACAGAGGACATTGCCCTCAAAATTGGATCGGTTAGGGCTAGCGGAAAAACTAGTAGCGCGACTACCTCATTGCTCAATAACTTGGCGATGAAAAAATAAGTCATGAGAAGGGCCAACGCTCCAGAAACTATCCCTGGAATTCTCCATGATATTGGTTGGTCACCTAGCAAAAGCATTGAAATTCCGATCAAGTATTTCACTAGCGGCGGGTGCTCGGCATTCATATAGGTGTCGGCACCAGAAACGTCTGGATACCAATATCCGCTCTGGATTAATTTGACTTGAGGAAAAGCTTCAAAAATTGTGTTACGATCAAGTTCCTCAGCTGTAGCCACTGAAATCGCGGGCACCTTTTCATAATCTTTAGTCACGACACCGTTGAACCCAATCCTGATAAAATCTCTGAACCTTTCATTATCCCCCTTTAAAGCCGAAAACGATTTGAAAAAAACCGTGTAATTATGTCTGCCCGCGGGATCCACGTAACTCGGTTGAACACCGAAAATTTCTCTTAAGATGTTTCTGGAAGAGATGACGTACCAAGTTTCGTCCGCAACATAACCAGAAGTCCCCTCCATCCTTGCGGCCAGATCAAAGCTAAAAAAAGCAAAAACTACGACCAAAAAAACTGCAACTATTACGCAAATAGTGTGTCTTTCATCAACTTGGTCTATTTTTACCAATCGCACCATTTCACCTCACACCCACCTCCAGACAAAAGTTTCGCTCAGGAGGTAGTTGAAAATGAAGCCGATCAGGATGCCGATGGTGTTCGCCACCAAAATATGCAAACCTGCAGCCAACAATAATAGAAAAACCACATAGTTGACAACTGCGCCAACCAACACGGACCCATGATACTTCAGCAACCGATAAACAATTCCTCCCGATTTCCTGCCTCTGAATGTCCAGAAGTTGTTCAAGATAAAGTTGCTGATAATGGATGACTCAATCGAAAATATCTCTGCCAAAAAAGGTGACATGAACGCCGAGGTTACCAGCAACCAGAGTATCCCGTTATTAACAATTATTCCTGAAATACCAACAGCCATGAATTTTAATATCCTATAATTCGATAGCCGGAGCAACTGTTTCACATAACTGAATATTTGCCTTGTACCCAGTTTGCTTTTACCTGCGGTCCGAGCTCTGAAGACGTATGGAACCTCAACAACCTTGTCATACTTACCCTTCACCAGAATTTCGAGAAGCAGCTTGAACTCCTTAACACCGATCTTGGCCCCTTCAATAACGCCCCTTTTGAAGAAAAAACAGCCGGAAAGGGTGTCCTTGACGTTTTTTGTTTGAGGTAGAAAAAGATGAGACAACCAAAGCGCGCCCTTTGAAATTATTTTCCTTATCAGCGACCAACCTTCAATGTTACCGCCACTAACGTATCGAGAAGCCACAACTATATCAGTACCCTCTTCGGCTCGCTCCAACATTGTTTTTAAAACCTCCGGAGGATGTTGCAAATCAGCATCAATAACACCGATAATTTCCCCATGAGAGGCGGCCACCCCATCGAGTATGGCCGTCCCAAGCCCCAGCTTTCCCGGCCTGTGGACTACTGCCATATTTTTGTTCTTTGAAGCCAGCTCGTCTGCAAGTTTTCCCGTGCCATCCGGACTGTTATCATCTACAATGATTAACTCAAAATCAACGCCTTTGAGGGTGTTAAAAATACCATCGACCAGCCTTTCTAAATTTTCTGCCTCGTTATAAGTTGGAACTATGATGGAAAGTTTAACCACAATACTGAAAGCGATGGATGAAGATAAAAAAGCTGGTCAAGGTCTCATTAAGAAGAAGCTTAAAACCAGACGGCAAAAATTATTGGGAGGTTTTGAGAATGAAGCTAAATATGAGGTACGTGCTGTTCGACTTCGTGGTCGGTGGGATCTTGGTAGCTGGCGCTTTGCTTGTAGCTTCCCTCTTAGGTCCAACGGCTGGTGGCATCCTAGCTGGGGCACCTATCCGAACAGCCGCGGTAATTTTTTTGGAGTATTTGCATCGGGGGCTTGATTCCGCTGCTGAACTGACGCGGGGCGTGGTCTTGGCTATGGTATCAAACGTTTTCTTTGCCATTTCGCTTTACCTCACCCTGCAGCGGTTTGGTATCGCTGTTGGTTTCCTCGCTGCCACAGTTGTCTTTGTTGCAGCCGTGCTTTTTCTCACGAGCTTGGTGCCCTAAAAACTCGTCAGATATTACGGCCGGTTAACGCTCGGACCAACCTGGCGGTGGTCTCAGCAACCGCGCGCTCCTCATACGGCACATACGGTAAGTTGGCTTCGCCCGCCACTAGCTTGGCTAAATTTCCTATCGCCACCGAAGCTTCACAATCTGGCTCGTAAACCACGACAGGTATTCCGGCAAGCTCTGCCTCCTGAACCTTGGGATCTTCAGGTATCTCCGATAAAATAGGCATGGCACCAAGCGCTCGGCTCAAGAAACTTTCCACTTCACCTAGAGAAAGGTCAGTGCCCCTCCCGGTTCGATTCACCACCACACCACGGGTCCAAGATCCTAAAACGTTGGCCAACCTAATTATCTTGTAAGCATCGACCAAACTGGTGTAAGTGGGGTTACAGACGGGTATCATCTCCCTTGCTGCCGCGATTGAAATAATCGTGGCGTCTTGAATTCCCGCCGCCCCATCAATGAGCAAAAACTCGGTCTGCTTTAACAGCTCTTTTATAACTTCCTCCGCTCGCTCGCGCTTAACCTTAGTGAGAACCTCATGGGCGTCCTCAAAACGAAAACCCATCGGCACTACTTTTATCCCATAATTTCTGTAAATCACATCTTTAACCTCAGCCTCACCTGTTAAAGCGTCCAAAAACGAAAGCTCACATTTATGCATGCCCAATACTATCGCCAGGTTGGCCATGGCGAGATCTCCGTCCAAAATCGTCGTGTCCTTACCAAGAGCTCCTAGCGCAATACCGAGGTTGGCCGTCAACGTCGTCTTACCGGTCCCTCCCTTGCCGGAAGTGATTGATATCGAACGCGGCCTAAACCGCACGCTTCTGCCCCCGGCATTTAATTACGGGTCCTTTACTTAAAAGGAGAAATTTTGCTTTTGGAAGCTATTATGACAGGATCAACCAGGCAATTCAAGCTTTGCGCCTGGGTTCTTTGCAAAGTAATCCCTAACTGGGGCTAAAATTTTCACGATAGCCTCAGCCAAAGCTGTTTTAAGGTCCGCCGGATGCAGCTTGCCAGAGACATAGATCTTTCGAAGCTCAGTTGCGTTTTCTATCTCAATTGGACCACCATACTTCTCCGGCCTATCGATGCTGAGTTTACCTAAAGCCGGTAGGACAAAATACTCGGCGTACTCGATTACAGGATTGTCTTTTACCGTCTTCGGTGGGCAGAATGCCTTCGCCACTTTCTGTCTTATGACGGCGGGATCGTCATCGACCGCGATAAAATTACCCCTACTCGACGACATTTTTGCCTCCCCATCCAGTCCGTGAAGTAGCGGAACGTGAAGGCATACTGGTTTTTTATAACCTAGTTCCGGAAGTCTTTCCCGGGCCACCATGTGTACCTTGCGCTGATCTATTCCTCCAACCGCTATATCGATGTTTAAATGGGCTATGTCTACCGACTGCATGAGGGGATAGATTGTCTGCGCAACGTCAGGATCTTTGATCTGCCTAGCTATTTCCGCCATGGCCCGGCGCGCTCGAAGGATGGTTGTTTTGGTGGCCATCTTAAGCACGTCCAGCATATATTCTGGCTTTAG
>JAWCKT010000006.1:0-23924 GCA_038851515.1 Hadarchaeum sp. (SeqCode) | reverse complement strand
GTCAACCCAAGCGAGCACTTTGGTTCTTTTCTTGGGCAGAGTGGTTATCCCTACAGCTTTGGCTATCTCATTTACATTTTGAAAGGCAACCAACCATTCTTCAGTCTTTCCATGTGTTGAAAAAACGTTGTCCAAACGTGGATTGTTTTCGTCCCCGATTATCAGCCTGAACTGAATTTCGGCAGGCAAAATTTTTCTAAGCTGCATCTCGGCCAAGTATTCGGCGTTTTCTGAGTAGCCTTGTCTAACATAGTTTATTATTTCGTCCATTGTTCCCGTTAACTGCAAAACTTCAAGAGCATCGTTGGCGTATCTCTCAAGTCTAAGATAACCCTGTTGATCATGAATTGGTTGAGGTCCGATGAAACTCGCCACGCCAAGCAGAGCCGTGATCAGAACTGCGATGGCCAGAATTGCATCTAAGCTGAATATAAAACCTTTTTCATCACAAAGTGATGACATCTTCTACCTCCATAATTTCACAACCAAGGTTGCCACCGGGGGGAGTTCAACTAACTTTGGCGGCGAACCCCTCGGCAGCGAAACTATTGAAACGTTAACCGGAGCATTTTTGCCTGAAATTATAATCCAGATGAAGTTCTGTCCTTCGTGTAGCGGCGCTGGAAAGGCATAGTCAGATCCATCCGGATAATCCACTCCTTCGCATCTTATTCTGAAGGGAGAATCACGGGGTGGGGATTTGAAGTCCCAATCTCCACCACCGTCTGGCGGGTTTCGGTTCACCCAAATTCTCACTTCTGGTTGTATTGGTGGCGGTGGTAGCGACCTTTTTAAAACGATGTACCAGTCACGGGTGTTTAGTTCTCCAGGCCCCACGTTAAAGCAGATTTGGTAACTTGGTGGTTTGCCGATGTGGATAAGATTTTCAAGTATGTTTTCGGTTATTACATTTGTGGCAACTAGGCGCTTTACCACAACAACCTCCGTTGATTCTTGAACACCGGAAAATTTTTTGATATCCCATCGCGGGTAAACTGGAGGCCATAGATTTTCGCCAGTAGTTTCGTCGATCAAAAGGATTTCAAATTTTTCAGAACTGTTAAAAAGAGCCTTTATAGCCTGAGAGGTAGCAGGATAGCTTTCCCAGATTTCATTTTTACACAGTTGCCTTAGGTTCTCTAGCTTTTGGAGCGAAAGGCTGTTTGGTATCGGAAAACCGTGTTGATCGGTTATTGATAAGCCAATTGTTTCTATGTAAATGGGCTGCTTTGGCCAGTCATCTGGAATCCCGCCAGTTTTAACAAGTGCGTTTGCAGCATCATTCGCCGTTTGTTCGAGAGAATACCTTAAAAAATAATCATTGGTCTGTTTCCTCACCTGTTCTAATGCTAGGCCCGAGCAACTGATTATCAGCGCGGTTAAAGTGAGGGCGAAGAACATATCTAAGGTAAAAATCTGCCCGTGCTCGTTCATTCAATTCCCTCCCTTAAGCTGACCGAGACATCATAGGTAGAAAATGCCGTCTTAATCGGATTATTTACGGAGGAAAGACTGCTCAGGGCATTTTGGATATAATTAATGACGCTTTCTCTGACCATCTTTTTAACAATGTTTTCTGTGAAATCAAACTGGTTGATATCTTCCGGCGGCGAAGCGAGGATGACAATGGATACCTCTATTCGATTATCATTTATTCTCAAGTGTTCAACATTAGCAGAACATCCGTAGGTGATTTCAATGGTCGCGAGCGCATTTTCAGCTCCGTCATGAGCCGCCTGAATTACTGTAGTGAGTTCGTTGTTAGCTAAACTCCAGCAAAAAAATGATGTTGCAGTCAAAAGGACTCCTGCGACCAAGATCAAAAATTCCGTGCAGGATTGGCCTGCTATCTTCCCACAATACATAGCTGGGAACCCTCCCAGAATATCTGAATTTTTTTGGTCAGATTTTCCCGTTCAAGCACAAAATTTTGGAAGTTTTTGCAGATTGTTCTTATCTCTACTACTTCAACGCTGCTTTCAACAGTTAATAAGCCAACTGAGTTGTCTGAGGATACTCTGTATTGATAGGGTCCAATATTTTCCGGCAACTTGAGACTTAGACTGATGTTAGGTCCATTCACATATACAGAGTTTATCGCTGCGGCAAGTCTGTCGCCGATCATCTTTGCTTCCAAGTGGATTTCAATCGCTTCTGCGGATTTTCTTCTTCCTTCAGATAAAGTTATGAGTGAGGTAGCGATTATCACCAGCAGACTTAACGCCAAAAGCGCATCTACTGAGAAGAATCCTCTCTTTTCTGCACTGGTCAGATTAATCACCCCGGCGGGTTAAGATAAATGTAAATTTTACCGCCGTCGACAAGGTCCAGATGCATAGCTTCTGGAAAATTTTTGTTTTCAGACCAAGCCACAATGACGGTGCAGGTTCCAGAAGGAATAGTTGGAAGCAAGTGTTGTTTCTTTATTTTGTACCGAAGATTGACTTCCAAATTTTCTACGCCAGACACGGTGCAGAATATTATCCTAAAGACATTTTTAGAGTTGTCCATTTGTGCCGTCCAGGGACAGTCCAGTTTCACGAGTAAACTTTTGGAGGCCCCGGCACCGTTTGCGTAAACAGCATCTATGGCACCAGCGATGGAACTGGCTGTCGCTTTTGCTTGCATTACATATAACGAATGTTCCGCAGCATTTTTGGACGGGTTGATGGCTTGGGCAATAGTTACCGAGGTCATCAGGGCCAGTGCCGCAGATAGTATGGTTAGATATTCAACCGCCGATTGGCCTTTTGAATAATGTCTATTTGATTTCATCTAAGACCACGATCCTTCGCGGGTATTGGCTGCTCGGATCGTAGCAGTAAATTAGCGTGGTTCGGTGAAAGGTTCTGTTGGAAAGGGTCCCGTAATCAGGGCCGACTTTCAAGCCGTTTTCTTCCACATGTATGCCATTCTCCTTAACCCACTCTTCTCCCCGATCGGTGCCGTCTTCATTCCACCGACTGGGCAGTACAGTATCCACTGTAATTATGGAATCGCGCATGTTGTCCCACGATCCATCGCCGTTAATGTCCATCAGAATTTGGATGTCTGCGCGGCCATTTATTGGAACTGTTTCATCCGCTGTAAATATCCCATCGGCATCAAGATTATCGTAGCCTCCCAAGTATACGTTCAAGATGCCGGCCGGAAACGAGTATTCGATGGTCAGGCGGGAACCCGGCCCCATAACATAAACGTTGTTCAGTCCAGTTGCCAGCTCGATGGCAGCTGCTTTTGCTTCAGAGAGTTTGCCCTGTTTTTCCGCGTCGAAGCTTGCTTGAAGATACATCGGCAGGGTAACTGTGGCTATCATGATCAAGAAACCTGCCATGACCGCCAAGAATTCTACACTCAGCTGCCCCCTCAAGCGACCACAATTCGGGATAAATTAAATAGGTCAATTAATCATGATGTTTCAGAAATATTAACTTCCCCTGAATCAAACTGTTGGATGTCGATAGCTTATCTCGGCGCCCATCGCTTGAAAGGTTGATATGAATCTTGAATAGCTCGTGATAAGCGAGTCGGCACCATTTTTGATTATCGTGGTTCCATTTGATACAAGTGCCGCCACTACGAGAGCCGCGGTGATAGCATAGTCGTTGTGACCATCAACTTCGCAGCCGCGTAATGTCACTGGTCCTTGGATGATCAGTCCATCATTTCTCTCGAGTACTTTGGCTCTCATCCTTCTCAGTTCGTTGGCGATTGCTGAGATTCGGTCTGATTTCATAGTCCTAGCGCTTGCAGCATCATAAATCAGCGTTTTTCCCCTCGCCATGCAAGCAATTACAGCGATTAATGGCAGCAATTCAGGAGTAGAACGGAGGTTCAGCCTAGTAGCTCTAAGTCGGTGTTTTCCGTCTAGGCTTAGGCATTTTCTTGAAATCTGCGGTTCGATCCCAAATGATTTCAAGTATTGGAGAAATTCTCTGTCGCGATTGGTCATTTGTCCTATATAGTTTATTTTAATGCTTGAATTAGTTAGACAGGCAGCGACCAGAAATGGTGCGGTTCCAGAAATCTCATGTGGCACGCGATAAGTAAAGACGTGGTAGGTTTGATTGGGGATGATAACGGTGTTCTTTTTTTCAGTCACTTTAACATGTCCTATTTTCATTAGTTCAGAGATTTGATCGAGTGGCCGTGACTTAATCTTTACCTCTACCTTTTTTTTGGCATAAGGTGCTGCGATTAGAACGGACGGGAGATATCTGGGCTCAAGAAAATCAAGCTTAACCTTGCCACCCTTCAGTCCGCCGCCGAAAGCTATGAATGGAGGACTTTCATCTGGTTTTGTCGAATAGACATCGGCGCCTAGGCAACGTAGCGCCTTAAGAAAGCTAGGCATGGGTCTTGAGCGCAACTGGCTGTCACCATGGAGGACCATTGTCGTTGGGGAAATAGTGGAGATCCCTGTAAGCAGGCATATCGAGGTGCCGGAGTTCTTAACATCCACGGTATTTTTATCCGATTTGATTTTGCCATCTACCCCCCAGATGCTCCATTTTTCCTGTGACCGCTTTACAACGGCCCCCAAGGATTCAGCAGCTTTTAGCATAACTTGGGTATCACGAACCCTTAACGGGGATTCAATGGTGCACTTCCCTCCGGTTAGGATCGCGAGTGCGGTGGAGAATTGTGTGTGAAATTTTGATGGTGAGGCCTCAATCTCACCGGTGAGTAAATTCGCTGGTTTGATCACTAAATCCATGCTTTCACCGGACCTCTATCTTTCTTATTTTTTTAGAGGCATCATCAATAATTTTCTCAACGTTTATTATCCTTTCCTTTTCAAGAATTTCTTCAGCGCTATTAACGGCAATTCTTACGGGGCGAGACAGTTTTGAACCCTTGGTTAGTTTCAGCCCTATTTTTGCGCCAATTTTTTTGATTTCGTTTTCTTCCAGACCGGAAAGTGGTCTCAACACGGGCAGCTGACAGGCCGCATCAGTGATGTGGAGATTTGGTAGCATTGTCCCAGCGATAGATTGAGCGTCGTCACCAGTTACAACCGCTTCGGCAGCGGTTCTTTCAGCGACCAATTCAGCGGCCCTTAGTTCACAACGCCTGCGGATAATAAAGGAGGATCTGCTATCTGTTTTTTTCTGGATTTGATCTAGTACCTCCTTAAATGGAAATAACCAGATAGTGGTATCTGCACCAAAAAGTGACAGTTTTTTCGCCTGGGCAATAATAAACCCTGTCCGGCGATGATTTATCCCGTCGTATGCGTCCAAAATTAGTGGCGTTACCGCACATCCCCTCTTTAGCACCATAAATGCCGCTATGACGTCCTTTTTATTCCCGGACAAAATTGCCACGACTTTTCCTTGGGTTCCAACAGGCAATCCACCGACACCCTGCACTGTTTTGGAAAAGACGTAGGCGTCGTTGCCTCGGACCTCAATCGATATTTCAACGTCAGGATGAGAGAGATCGACTTTTAGATTTTTCAGGATCGAAAGAATGTGTGATCCTATGGCGATATTTACATCTCTGCTGGAAAAGGCATGTTCTCCGATTCTGGTGGTTCTGACTGCGAATGACATGCCGGGCTTTAGCAATTTTTTAGCTAAGGTAGTTACTTTGACTTTAAGGGCATCAATATCTGCCTCCGTCTTAACGGCCGGGCTGATTGAGGTTATGCCAGGGATTTGAGACAGAATTTTTACTGTTTTTACCGTGGCGTTAGTGTCAACGAAAATTCTGCCACGTTCGGTTCTAATGGCGTAAGTCACGTTTTGCAGTGATCGTTTTATCGAGTTTATTAGGCACCTCTCAAATCTTTTTCTTACAGGCTCGCTTTTGAGGGCCAATTCTCCATACCTGACGATGACAGTGGAAGTCATAGTATCGAAAAGTTCTATCTTCGCCCAAGTTAAAAATTAGGCTCGTTGAGGGATTTATCTTGGAAATGGATTAGCCCAGTACATATAATTTAAATTGAAATGAAAAGACAAATAATGAAGGAGGCTATTTAATGCCCAAAGTTTTAATCGTTTACGACTCAGCATCTGGAAACACGGAAAAGATGGCTCACGCAGTGGCGGAGGGAGCTAGAAAGGTCGCTGGTGTAGCGGTGGTGCTTAGGAAGGTCGATCAGGCCAAGGTTGATGAGCTTTTAGAAGCTGACGGAGTAATTATCGGTTCGCCCTGCCATTTCGGACAGATGTCGGCCAAGATGAAAACCTTCGTTGACGAGTCGGTTAAATACTACGGCAAGCTCGATGGAAAAGTTGGTGCTGCTTTTACCAGCTTTGGAGGGTCAGGTGGGTCCGAAACCACGCTGTTGTCCATAATCCATGCCATGCTTATTCACGGCATGGTTGTAGTGGGGAGATCAAATCTTATGCATTATGGATCAGTTGCTGTCGGAAGCCCAAGCCAAGAAAGCATTGAAAACTGCCGAGATTTGGGATACAGAGTAGCAAATATTGTGGCAAAGTTGGCCAAGTAGCATTATGCAGGTAAAACAGCGATTTGGTTTACATCATTAGTGCTGTTTCAGAAGTTTTAATATCTTTGTTCCAGCTGCCTTGATATCCGCCATGCTTTTGGCGCCAGCGCAGACCCCTTTTCCAGAGACGAAGAGAAGAACCACTACCTTTGGCTCGTCTAGCCGGAAAACCAGCCCAGGGAAAACTTCAGGTTCATATTCGGTGTTTTCAAAAGTTCTGGCTATTTTCTCCAAGTCAAACTCGCGCCCGAAATCGAATGAGGCCACGATGTTTTGAACTTTTACTTTAGGTTCGCTTTTAACCTTGACTCCGGCCTTTTGAAGTTTCTTGGTGAGCCTTTTTATGGCCAGCTTGGCATCTGCCATGCTTCTGGCGCCAACACAGTTCATTTTTCCTGAGGCGAAAATTAAGAAGGAAGCCTGTGGGTCCTCCGACTTATAAGCGATTCCAGGAAATACCTCCGGATCGTATCTTGCTCCCTCAAGTGATCTGGCCAACTTCTCCAAGTCAAATTCAACGCCTTCGTAGGTTACGGAAAGCACGATATTCTGTAATTGGGTTTTTACCTCCGCCACGAAATCAACCCTTCCTTGACTACTCTCTTACGCATGCTTAAAAAGGTTGAGTAATTAATCTTTTTAGGTAATTAGAAGGACTTCGGTGAGCATTGTGGCAGTAACAGTAAAATTTTTTGCCAATTTCAGGGAGGCAGCAGGTGTGGATAAAACGGTAATAGAGGGCACCGCTGATGTTTCCTCCCTGCTGAAGGCGCTCGTAGCCAAGTTTGGTGAGAAATTGGGTAGGCAACTCTTTGATGGCGAAAAATTGCGCGAGACGGTGAACATCATCGTGAATGGAAGGAGTGTGAATCTATTGCAGGGCATTCATACTAAATTGAAAGACGGAGATGTTGTGGCAATCTTCCCTCCAGTTTCGGGTGGTTGGATTCAGCGGTGATATTTTTTGCCTGATGTAGGCGTGCATCGAAAGGGCGAGGTCAATTTCCACGGCCTTCTTGAACGGTTGAAGGCCAGCTTGGATGAGGAGGTTGGAGCTATTGGCTGTTTTGTAGGCGTAATTCGGGGAGTGTCGTTGGAAAGTGAATCTGTCAAATATTTGCATTATGAAAGCGCAGAAGATGCGGTGGAGAAGCTCGAGGAAATAGCGTCTGATTTTGAGAGAAGACCCGGAATCAAGAGGGTGATGATTCATCATGTTGTCGATGAACTCTCGCCAGGTGACGACGCAATATATGTCCTAGTGGCCGGCGTTAGAAGGGCCGAAGTGTTTAGAGCACTTCCAGAGATAATGGACAGGGTAAAGAAGGAAGTTCCCATTTGGAAGGAGGAAGTCACTGAAAAGAAAAGACGTTGGGGTCATGAGATTGGCCACCGATAGCGGTGATCGCAGGATAGTTAGTACCCCAGCAAATTCTTTAATGCTGGGAAAGATGCCACAAGGCTGCAGACTCTGCATAAAGGGAGCAAAGTTGGTGCTCTTTGTAACCGGGCTCTGCCGCCGCCGTTGCTTTTATTGTCCGTTGTCTGACAAAAGAGCAGGCAAGGATTTAGCTTATGCGAATGAAAGGCCGATTAAATCGCGTAAAGATATTTTGGATGAAGCGAGATCTATGGAGGCCCTGGGCACCGGCATCACCGGAGGTGACCCCTCTCTTAGATTCAAGCGTGTTTTATCCTACTTGCGGCTTATGAAGGATAAATTTGGTCGTAATCACCATGTGCACATGTACTGTTGCGGGGAGCTATTGAGGTCGCAGTTGCTCCAGCTTAAACGCGAAGGTTTAGATGAAATTAGGTTTCACACGTGGTCGGCAAAGCCGGTTAAGTTAGCGCTGGAGGTGGGTCTTTATGCCGGTGTTGAAATACCCGTCATCCCGGGTTATTATCGAAAGATTATCTCGCTTTTAGCTGAGTTAGATAAAATAAAATGCAAATTTGTGAACTTGAATGAACTGGAGTTTTCCGATACTAACTTGGATCAACTTAAAAAGAGGGGTTTTACACTAAAGTCCAGCACTTCCATGGCAGCTAAAGGAAGTGAAGAGGAGGCAATCAGAGTGCTTAAGTGGGCCGCCAAGAACACCAAATTAAACATTCATTATTGTCCTAGTGCCTTAAAGGATTCAGTTCAGTTGCGCAATAGGCTCAGACGTAAGGCAAAAAATGTCGCTAGACCACATGAGGTCGTCACGCCTGATGGTCTGCTGGTAAAGGGAGTAATATTGAATTTGCCTGATGATAGATTGGTTTCGGTACGGTCAAGGTTAATGCGAGACTACAGGATTCCTGCAGAATTAATAGTGATTGACCACCACAAGAAAAGGATTGAAATGCCTTGGTACATGGCTGAAAAGTTAGCTAAGATGGAAAAAGGCCTCAGTTTCGCTTTAGTCGAGGCCTACCCCACCCACGATGGGCTTGAGACGACCTTAATTCCGCTTTGAGATATTCTTCAGCCAATTTTGAGTAGTTAATAGCTTGGGTTTTAATTTGCCTGAATTCTTCATCGGTTATCGTCCGCAGGGGCCTAGCTGGGATACCCACGACAACCGTGCGCGGCGGCACTTCAACATCTCGAAGAACAACCGCCCCGATCCCGACCATTGCGCCTTTCCTGATCCTCGCCCGGTTAAAGACAACCGAGCCCGCACCTATGACGCATTGGTTTTCGATAGTAGCGCCGTGAACTAGCGCGCGGTGGCCGATGATCACATAGTTGCCAATTTTAGTGGGAAAATACTCAGGCTTCCCATCTCGATACACATCTCCGGAGTGAATTACCGCATTGTCCTGAACGTTGGAGTAATTACCAATCTTTACGCTGGCGAAGTCCGCCCTGATGACCGCTCCAGGCCAAACGCTTGCGTGTTTGCCGATGACGACATCACCTATTATTGTGGCGGACGGATGAACAAATGCCGTCTTGTGGATGCGGGGTTTTTTACCCCGAAAAGTCTCAATCATGTTGGTGCAACTGCCTCTTCCTTTTTGCTCTGAATTAAAATGATTTCTCCAATTGCCATGATGCTGCTGTAAGGGATTGATAGGGCCTTCTCTCCCTTTCGCCCAAACACAAGACCAACTACCGCTCCCTCTTTATCATCGATTACAGCATCTTCTACAGTCCCCACGTAGCGTGCACGATCACTGTAGACCTTGAGGCCGTTCAACTCAGACAACTTTTTCATCAGGTCACCTCGCCAATTACTTATACGGTGGCTTTTTAGTCCTTTCGTTGGTCTTTTTATGGGATTGGCAACATTCGCGAGATTTAATTTTGCCGAATTTCTAAATAACAAAGATATGTTTTTATGGTTGTGGAGTAGATGGAAAAAGCTATTTTATTTTTTGTGATCGTTTAAGATTTGGAGAACTAAATTTTCGATTATCGGGCAAATGATGGGTAAGCTTTAAGTATGGTAAGTTTCAGAGATTATACCGTCCACACTGCAGTGTGAACGGCGTCGATTGGAGTTTGGGACTTAATGTCCCACGATGAGAAATCGTGCTCTTGGTGTGGACTCAAAATGTGGATCCGAACAAACCAGGCTACTGGAAGGGCTCGGGTCCGAGATAGGTTCGGTACTCAAGCCAATTTCATTGGCTTTGCGACAATAACTCCGGTTGATTCTGCCGGAGGCCACCGCTATTGGGGTTCGGCTAAGCCATGCGAGTGGAGGGCGTCCCGCAAGGGATGGCCCCGCACACGGCTCAGTAACACGTAGTCAACTTACCCTCGGGACGGGGATAACCTCGGGAAACTGAGGACAATCCCCGATAGGTGAGGGACGCTGGAATGCCCCCTCACTCAAATCCTCCGGGGCCCGAGGATAGGACTGCGGCCTATCAGGCTGTTGGTGGTGTAACGGACCACCAAGCCTACGACGGGTACGGGCGATGGGAGTCGGAGCCCGGAGATGGGGACTGAGACAAGGCCCCAGGCCCTACGGGGCGCAGCAGGCGCGAAAACTCCGCAATGCGCGAAAGCGTGACGGGGGAACCCCAAGTGCCGTTGGTCTTTTGATCGACGGCTTTTGTGGAGTGTAAGAAGCTCCACGAATAAGGGCTGGGTAAGTCGGGTGCCAGCCGCCGCGGTAATACCCGCAGCCCAAGTGGTGGTCGCGATTATTGGGCCTAAAGCGCTCGTAGCCGGGCCGGCAAGTCCCTTGTGAAATCGGGCGGCCTAACCGTTCGGCTTGCAAGGGATACTGCTGGCCTTGAGGCCGGGAGACGTCAAGGGTACTCCGGGGGTAGCGGTGAAATGCTCTGATCCTCGGGGGACCACCAGTGGCGAAGGCGCTTGACGAGAACGGACCTGACGGTGAGGGGCGAAGGCTAGGGGAGCGAACGGGATTAGATACCCCGGTAGTCCTAGCTGTAAAGTATGCGGGCCAGGTGTCTGGTGTTCCTCGAGAGCACCAGGTGCCGGAGGGAAGTCGTTAAGCCCGCCGCCTGGGAAGTACGGTCGCAAGGCTGAAACTTAAAGAAATTGGCGGGGGAGCACCACAAGGGGTGGGACCTGCGGTTCAATTGGATTCAACGCCGGAAAACTCACCAGGGGCGACAGCTGGATGAAGGCCAGGCTGACGACCTTGCCGGACTAGCTGAGAGGTGGTGCATGGCCGTCGTCAGCTCGTACCGTGAGGCGTCCTGTCAAGTCAGGCAACGAGCGAGATCCTCGCCCTTAGTTGCCCCAGTGGGAAGCTGGGCACTATAAGGGGACCGCTGGCGCTAAGCCAGAGGAAGGAGAGGGCGACGGTAGGTCCGTATGCCCCGAATCCCCTGGGCCACACGCGGGTCACAATGCGTAGGACAATGGGTTGCAACCTCGTAAGAGGAAGCTAATCCCCTAAACCTACGCTCGGTTCGGATCGAGGGCTGCAACTCGCCCTCGTGAAGCTGGAATCCCTAGTAATCGCGTGCCAACACCGCGCGGTGAATACGTCCCTGCTCCTTGCACACACCGCCCGTCAAGCCACTCGAGTGGGGTTCGGATGAGGCTCGTTCGAGTTGGGCGAGTCGAATCCGAGTTCTGCAAGAGGGGCTAAGTCGTAACAAGGTAGCCGTAGGGGAACCTGCGGCTCGATCACCTCCTTTGAAGTTTTGAGTACCGAACCCTCGTGGGGCCTGTAGCTCAGAGGCAGAGCGTCGGCTTTGCAAGCCGAAGGTCGCGGGTTCGATTCCCGCCGGGTCCACATTATAAATGCGGCACGCGAGGAAACTCTCGTGCTAAGGGCATATTGCGGAAAAACGCAAGATGATTGCCGTGCATAGGTCGCAGCTGTGCTAGCTGGGTTTACAGAGAACTTAGTAAGCCACCTGGGGGATGGCTTGGCTCGAGCGCCGAAGAAGGCCGTGGCAAGCGGCGAAACGCCTAGGCGAGGTGCAAGCAACCTTTGAACCTAGGATCGCTGAATGGGACTTCCTGATGGAGGGAAACCTCCATCGCTCGCGCGAGCGAGCGGGAACCCCGGGAACGGAAACATCTTATTACCGGGAGGAAAAGAAAGCAAACGCGATGCCGGAAGTAACGGCGAGTGAAACCGGCAGAGGGCAAACCGAACCTGGTGATGAAAATCACTGGGGATGTGGAGTTGTAGGACTCCCTCCAATCTCTCGCGTGAGAAACCGAAGCAGTTGGAAACCTGCGCCTTAGAGGGTGACAGCCCCGTAGGTGTAATCGCGCAGGGTACGAGGGGGAGTATCCTGAGTAGGGCGCCTCGGAATTGGTGCCTGAAGCTGGGGGGCATCAACCCCCAACCCTAAACACGTCTCGAGACCGATAGCGGACGCAGTACCGCGAGGGAAAGCTGAAAAGCACCCCGGAAGGGGGGTTAAAAGAGCCTGAAACTAGGTGGCGATAGTAGGGCACGGCTCGAAAGAGTTGATCCTCCCTGAAGGAAGCCGTCGCGAGGCGGTTGTACGAGGGGAGGGAATCAGGGTCGTGCCGTCCGTCTAGAATCACGGGCCAGGGAGTTTCGCGCCGTGGTGAGGCTAAGCGGTTCAACCGTGGAGCCGGAGCGAAAGCAAAAGGTCCGCAGCCCGCAAGGGCGAGGGACTGGGTGTTAACAGCGCCCGGAGTCACGACGCGAAGACCCGAAACCGGGCGATCTAGTCCGAGGCAGGCTGAAGCCGAGTGTATGCTTGGTGGAGGGCCGAACCGGTCTTGATGTGCAATTCGGTCGGATGACCTTGGGCTAGTGGCGAAAGACCAATCAAGCCCGGTGACAGCTGGTTCCTTCCGAAGCTGGCCGCAGTCAGGCCTAGCGCGAGGTCGCCGGTGGCGTAGAGCACCGATTGGGGATGCATGGGGGGAAACCCCCGGCTCTCCTGTCGAACTCCAAAGCTGTCGGCACCGTAGACCGCTAGAGACGGGATGCGGGGGGTAAGCTCCCGCTCCGAGAGGGGAAAAACCCAGACCGGGGTTAAGGCCCCTAAATGTCGGCTAAGTGTCAACCTAAAAGGGCGTCCTCGTCCTCAGACAGCGGGAAGGTAGGCTCAGAAGCAGCCATCCTTTAAACAACGCGTAACAGCGGACCCGTCGAGGGCGGGGGCCCCGAAGATTCACGGGGCTAAGCCGACTGCCGATACCTCGGGGCAGTCGAAGTTTAGTAGACTGATCTGGTAGGAAGGCGTCCGGCGTGGGTAGAAGTACGGCCGTGAGGTCGTATGGACCACGTTGGAATGAGGATCCTGGTGGTAGTAGCAGCATAGTTGGGTGAGAATCCCAACCGCCGAAGGGGCTCGGGTTCCTCGACAATGATCGTCAGTCGAGGGTTAGTCGGTCCTAAGGTGGCTCTCAACCAGAAGCCATCGAAAGGGAATCCGGTTAATATTCCGGAACCATCTAGGTACCTGCGGCAACGCAAGCCTAGCTTCCGACGCTCTGAGATAGGTCGAGTGAGGTCGTCGCCTCATTTAACCGTTGAAACCCGGGGAGTTCCGTAATGGAGAGAACCGGGTGAAGGCGGGAATAGCCTGCCGCAAGGTGGGTTCGGCTGATTCTTAGAGCCCGTGAAAAGGAAGCTGGGAAATGGGACCCTAGGTGACCGTACCTAGATCCGACACAGGTGCCCCTAGGTGAGAAGCCTAAGGCGTGTCGGGATACACCAGGCTAGGGAATTCGGCAAGTTGGCCCAGTAGCTTCGGTAGAATGGGTGCCTGCCCCGCGAGGGGCAGGTCGCAGTGACTAGGGGGCTACGACTGTTTAATAAAAACGTAGCTCACTGCGAAGGCGAAAGCCCTTGTACAGTGAGTGAATTCTGCCCAGTGGCGGTACGTGAAAGCCCGGTCCAACGGGCAGAAGCGCCGCTAAACGGCGGGGGTAACTATAACCCTCGAGCAAGGGGGTTGTAAAACTTGGCTGTATGCGGGGAAGATAGGAATCCGGGTAAAATTCCGGAGGATGAGTCGACCCGCAGGAAACCTCGGAGAGCCAGAGAACTTATAACAAAGTCCCTCTTAAAATAAAACAGGGGAACGATGGGTCTAGCTTATCTGTTGGGCGTTATGCTAGGAGACGGTGGTATTTATGGAAAGTCGTATACAGTGTTTTGCAGGGATCGCGAAAAAAAGTTTGCCGAAGACATTGCTAGAATTGTGGAGGAACTGTTTCATATAAAACCAAGAGTTCGCAAAATTTCACCGAACTGTTGGATGGTCAGCACCAACCATAGAAAAGTTCACAAATTCTTTGAGAGGCTCCAGTATCCAAAGGGAAGAAAACTGGTGACGCTGGACATCCCATCAATGTTTCTTCAGGACAAGTTAAAGGTTGAGGTTGTTCAGGGATTGTTTGATGCAGAGGGTTACTGTGGTCTTGACATTCAGAGACATGGGGAAAAGACATATGTTTATCCCTACGTGGGGATTGACATGATAGCCAAACCGTTGATTAAACGTGTTCAGGGAATTCTGGGAGGGCTTGGAATCGAGTCTTCGGTAAACGTTAAAAGGCTCAGGGCATGGGGGAAAAATCCACAGTTTTCGTTAGTGATCAAGGGTATGGAGAGGGTCAAGAAATTTAAGGAATTAATAGGTTTCAGACATCCGGAAAAAGCCAAGAAGCTTAAGAGGCTCGTTGAAGGGGGATCCTCAGAGACCATACGCCAAGCACACCTCAGGTGTGATGATATGGTCCACCCTTCCGCAAGGGAAGGAGGCTTAAGGTAGCGTAATACCTTGCCGCTTAATTGGCGGCTTGCATGAAGGAATCAACGATAGCCCCACTGTCCCGGCCTGGAACCCGGTGAACCCACTGGCCGGCGAACATGCCGGGGACCCCCGAAGGGAAACGAAGACCCCGTGGACCTTCACTGCAGCCTGTCGTTGGGACGCGGTTGCGGACGCAGAGCGTAGGCGGGAGCCGTAGAAGCCGGGCCTCTGGGTCCGGTGGAGGCGCCAATGTAACACCGCCCTTCTGCGACTACGTTTCTAACCCCGAAAGGGAGACAGCGGCAGGTGGGCAGTTTCGCTGGGGCGGCAGTCCCTCGAAAAGATATCAAGGGAGCCCAAAGGTCGGCTCAGGCGGGTCAGAACTCCGCCGTGGAGGGCAAGGCCAAAAGCCGGCCTGACTGTGAGCTCACTACCAAGGCTCGCAGAGGCGAAAGCCTGGCCTAGCGAACCTCGATGTCCCTCTTGATGAGGGCTCGGGATGACAGAAAAGGTACCCTGGGGATAACAGAGTTGTCGCGGGCGAGAGCCCCTATCGACCCCGCGGTTTGCTACCTCGATGTCGGTTCTTCCCATCCTGGCCGTGTAGCAGCGGCCAAGGGTAGGGTTGTTCGCCCATTAAAGGGGAACGTGAGCTGGGTTTAGACCGTCGTGAGACAGGTCGGATGCTATCTTTCGGGGGTGTTGGGTGCCTGAGGGTAAGGTATCCCTAGTACGAGAGGAACAGGATGCCGGCGCCTCTGGTTTACCGGTTGTCCGACAGGGCAGAGCCGGGCAGCTACGCGCCAATCGATAAGGCCTGAAAGCATCTAAGGCCGAAGCGATACCCGAAAATAGGCACCCTGGGCTACCGGTGACTCCGTCACGGCAAGCCGTGGCGACACGGTTTGCTGGGTAGCCCGCAGCCTGGGACTAGAAGATCCCGTTGAATGGCCACGGGTGTAAGCACCGAGCTTCGGCGAGGTGTTCAGCCCGGTGGTACATATCGGCTGAAAGTTCCAGTAACAAGTTAGTGCAGTTGCGACCTATGCACGGCTTTCATAATCATGAGATCTAAATTTTTCCATTTTCGAAAATTTTGTAAACACTTCGTAAGATTAGGCAACAATAATCAAGTCATTATAACGAGGGTGAAAAATAGTCCCGCTTGATTAGGTTCAATTTTGATGCGGGATATTTAGTCACATTCATGGGAGCTTAATGGCACCGTTTGGGCATGAGGCCTCGCAGGCTCGGCACTCAATACAGTCATCCGGACGAACAACCACAGCCTTTCCATTTTGGATTTCAATGACGTTGGCCGGGCAGACCTCTGCGCAGACTCCAGCCCCAGTGCACTTTTTAAGGTCAACGACTGGTGGCATACTATTCCTCCTTCTTCAAGGATAAAGAAAGGAAATCCTGTGTTTATTTAAATTTTTCCGTTGATCGCGTTTTAATTGTAGACTGAATTATTGTTAAAGAACAGCTGGCCAAATTAGAGCCAGGACAAGAAGATCCAGTAGATTATAATATTTGCGACGGTCAGCGGAGCTCCAACTTTGGCGAATTCAAAGAAGGTCAAGGTGTCCCCGGATTTCTTTTCCGCGTTTTGAATGATTATCACGTTGCTCGCTGCTCCTAAGATGAACAAATTTCCAGCGATGGTGCTTCCAGCCGCCAAGGCGATCATCTCTTTGGATGAGGCTCCGGCTTGGGTCAGCATGGGCAAATACAGAGCTACTAGAGGCACATTTGAAATGAACTGACTCAGAATGGTGCTGATTACCAAGATCATAGTTATTGACACGATATTCACTTTCAAGCTGGTTATCATGGACTGGAAAAACCCCGTCTGCCAGACGCTTTCCATGAGCACAAACATTGCTGCGAAAAAAATGAGGGAATGCCAGTCAATATTTTTTAGTATTCTTAATCTCCGTGGGCTGAAAATTAAAATAGGTGCGGCAGCAATTAGCGCAACATAAGTCAACCTGAAATCGAACTGGGGGGCCAGATAGCACAACCCGATTTTAATCATTACTAGGACCACTATTATGAGCAAGGAAAGTTTGGAAAGTAAGGCGAGGAAGTGGTCCTTTATTGACTCTTGGGAATGCAGCAACGGTGTTGAGTGAAATTGTTCCCGATGGAAGAACTTCAGTATAAGATAGGCCACGAAAAGATTGATAATCGTGGGTAGGAAGAGAAACCTGAAAAAGGTGATAAATGGGTTGGCGAAGCCCCCGTTTATGGCAATTAGGACGTTCTGCGGGTTGCCGATGGGACTCATCGCACTTCCTATCGTGACTGCGAAGGCTAAGGTAAGCAGCAACAGCTTGGGGGAGATGGCATGTCTTTTGGCTAGGAGCAGCATGACTGGAGTTCCGATGATGGCAATGGTGTCGTTCATCAAGAATGCCGAGGTCAAGCCCATAACGAAAAGAATTGACAGTATCAAGGAGTCGATTGAGCGGGAACGGTTGAAAATCTTGTAGGATAGGTGTGATAAGTAACCGCTTTCATCCATGGCTTGTCCAACGGTGAACATCCCGAAGAGAAACAGCATCACATCCAAGTTTATTGATTTCAAAGCATCCATCGGTGAAATTTGTCCTGTCACTAAAACCGCGATGGCACCGAACAGCATGATCTGCCACATCTGCAGACTTATTCTACCAACTCTTCTTATCGCGATCAGTAAGAAAACTACAACTAAGATGATTAGTGGAATGTACATAGGAATCTAATTGATTAACGCTCTTTCTATTAAAAAATGCGGAGGAAAATGGATTAAAAACGGGGCAAATTGGCTTAGGAGGTGGTAATGAAAATTAATTTTTTAGGACAAGTTTGTTTTTAGATATTCTCAGCCGCTGTCCCGTTTTCCCGTTTCATAATTTTAGTTATATACCCTGCCACTCTATTGCGGGTTGTCTTACTGTCCGTTTTTATTAACTCATCGAGGATTCTGGCGTTTTCACTGAAATCCTTGGTGAACTTGTTGGGATATTTTTCAAGGATTTCTCTCGCCGCCCGTTTTATGTACAGCGACCTCACGCTTCCCATCTTTGTCCCTCCCGCTCGTTTTGGCGGATAGGTAAAAAAGCTTTCCTCTTAGTTAATTTTTTCTGCTATTTTCAACGCCAGAGAAGCAATCTCGCCTGGAGCATCGCCTAGAAGTCTGATCATGGCTTCTTTGCCTGGGCCGCCCTTATCATAAATGACTTGCGGAACTCGGCCTATCTTTTTTATGGCCTGTTCCGTGCCCCACTCCATGGTTTTCACTCCCTTTGGTTCCCTGGCGCGGTCGAAGGAAGAGATGCTTAGTCCCAGTGATCTGCAGGCCTGCAGGTTCTCGGGAGAGAATCGGATGTTCATCACCGAGCGAATCCTGGAGTCAAATCTATGTGCAATCAGAACAGCGTTGGCCATATGTTCTGAGCCTCCAAGCTCAGGAAATCCGGTTAACACGGCCCCGCTACTGGTTCTCACTATCCGCCCCGAAAGCCCGACTACATCAGATCTGGATTTTGCTCCAGGTAATGCCATCACAATGTTTGTCCCCACTTCAGGAATCAACTTTACAAATTTCGGATTTTTCACCAGTAGCTGGGCAGCTTTCCAGACTTCAGTGATAGCTCGTGCCGTTTCAATCTCCCTCAGGATCCCCGCCATCTGATTGATCGGCACGACACCGTGGCCCAGCTTTAACCGGCCTTGGATCGCCTGAGTTATGAATTCCCGAGCCGTTCTGACCGCGGCGCTCAGCGTTGCGCCTTTGGCGAGTTCGGCAGCGATTGCTGAGGATAAGGAGCAGCCAGTGCCGTGGGTGGTCTCCATAGTTATCCTAGGTCCGCTGAACACTTCGAAATCTCCATTCTGGTAAAAAACATCCGTTACAGTTTTTCCCCTCAAATGTCCGCCTTTAATCAGGACTGCCCGTGGACCAAGTTCGGCAATTTTTTTGGCGGCACGTTTCATGTCATCAATCGATTTAATTCTCAATCCAGACAACTTTTCAGCTTCATGAATATTTGGCGTTACTAGCTCTGCGCAGGAAAGTAGTTCACCAATTGCTGATAAGGCCCCATCTCTCATGAGGGGCGAACCGCTAGCGGAAATAATTATCGGATCAACCACTACCCTCAATCGATATTTTTTAACACGGTCTGAGACCGTCCTAATAATCTCCCCGCTGCTTAGCATCCCGGTCTTGGCAAATTTCACATCAAAATCATCCACGATAACATCAATCTGTTTGGCGACGAATTCCGGTGGCAGCTCCATGATGGCAGCAACACCGCGCGTGTTTTGAGCGGTTACGGCAGTAATGGCACACAGTCCATGAACGCCGAGCGCCGCCATTGTCTTGATATCGGCTTGAATTCCGGCGCCGCCACCGGAATCTGATCCAGCTATGGTCAGGACGCAGGGGATTTTCATGTTATTCCCTCGCACTTTTCCTTTTTTCGGAAAGGATATGTCATATTTTCGAAACATTATTTACGCACCTCAGGCAATAAAATTAAAGGATGTCATGAGGAAAATACAGCTCACCCTGATCCAGATAGACAATTATGGGCCATGGACCGTTACGCCTGAGCCCAGAAGAGAATTTGAGCTTCAGGTATTACAGGCGGAGCTCTTTGCCGAGCTGGAGCGCCAGTTCGGCTCGCGTGGCGGATTAGTTTTCCCGACTAGGTTCGATAATCTTTTCGCTGTGACCAATGGCATCTCCATGGAGGAGCATCGCGAGATTCAGCAGGTGATCAACAACAAGTTTCCAGTAACCGTAAGCATGAGTGTTGGGGCCGCGACAACACCCTATCAGGCCCAAGTTCTAGCCACACTGTGTTTGCAGCGTGTGGGAAGTAGCCAGTCTGCCGAACGTAAAGGCGCCTTGGTGGGAAGCTGTGTGAGCTATCCAGACCAAGACTGGGTACAGATCGCTCACATGGATATAAACCATTCCACACTTATCACGGATAGCGAACCCATTTACGATACTCATTTTTTGCTTCAAAGGGCACATTTGACTTTAGTACAGATGTTTCTCCGCCGCAACGCTTTGGTGTTTTACATGGGCGGCGACAATATCATGGCGCTGTCGAATGGACTTGAGGTGTCAGAGATATCTGATGTCCTTGCTGAGGTCAAGTCTGATCTGGGGTTGGAGTTGAAAGCCGGGGTGGGTGCGGCACCCAATGCGGAAAAGGCAGCGAGACTGGCTAGCGAGGGCCTGCATGAGATACGTAAAAATAGGAATAAGTCCACGATCATATTCAAAAGAGTTTGAAATTTTTTAAACGGTAATTTTTAATCGTGCATCCTTTTGAAACTCCAAGTTCCGACTAGGATAGTGACGAGCGAGAAGGTTAAGATTATCGCGATGTCGGCTAAATAAGGGAAATGCTGGATTCCGATGATGGTTCCTCTCACCAGATCAACCCCATAAGTCACTGGGTTTATGGAGGCTATACCTGAGAGCCACGGAGGTAAATTGCTCAGGGGGAAAAGAGCTCCGCTGAAGAAGAACAACGGCCAGATAACGAAGTTAGCCACGAGCATGAAGCCTTCTGGACTTCTCATGTTGGCACCGATGCTCAGACCTAGGCTGACCAGCGCAACCGAGAGTAGAAAGAGGAGCAGGAATACTTTTAGTAAGACGTCTGGAGCGAGGCAAAGACCGATTAAGTAGCCGATCGCCAGCAGCGCCGTTGTCTGGACCATTACCGTGGTGCATCCGCCCAGCACCTTTCCCACGAATATGCTGACACGCGAGAGGGGAGCCACCAATACCTCCTTTAGAAAATCTAGTTTTCTGTCCCAGATCACATAGACCCCATAGAAAAGCGAGGAGAAGAGCACGCTCATGATGAGGATGCCTGGATAAATGTAGGTTCGGTAGTTAACTCCCTCGATGGTCACAACCGATCCCAGCCCTGTACCGAAGGCGATCAGCCATAGGATCGGTGATATCAGTGATGAGATTACTCGCTCCTTCTCCCTGATGTAGACCTTGAACTCTCTCAGCCAGACGGCGTAGATTCCTTCGATCTCGCTCATGTTCTCCGCTCGCTCATTATTCTCTGCCAGAATCCTCCCTCGGCCTCGTCCTCCCTTATCTGTCTGCCGGTGTAGTGGAGGAAGACATCGTTGAGCGTGGTAGGCTTCAGTTCAACACTTTTGACATCACCGGCGTTGAGGAGGATCTTTTTCAGATCACATTCACGGTAGTTGAGCACGATTTGGAGCATGTCCCTATTCTGGTGAATGGCCTTTACACAGTCGAGCTTTCTCAGCGCAGCGAGCTTCGGATTTTTTGTCCTGATGATTATCTTGTCTCCGCCCAGCCGGGATTTCAGTTTTTCCGGCTCATCGAGGGCGATTATCTTCCCCGCGTCGATGATGCCTACACGGTCGCAGAGGAGTTCCGCTTCTTCCATGTAATGAGTGGTGAGCAGTATTGTCATCCCCTCCTTCCTTGCCAGAGTTGAGATGTATCTCCAAATGTGTTCCCTCGTTTGCGGGTCAAGGCCTAACGTAGGTTCATCCAAAAAAAGCACGGTGGGGTAATGCATCATGCCCCGCGCCAGTTCCAGTCTTCGGCGCATGCCCCCCGAGTAGGTCTTGACCAGATCGTCGGCTCTTTTTTCTAGGTCGACCAGCCTGAGCACCTCGTTGATTCTTTTCTTCCTGATTTCCTTTGGCATCTTAAACAGGAGGGTGTGCATCATGAGATTTTCCCTTCCGGTGAGAAGATCATCAACGCTTGGCTGCTGGAAGACGATGCCTATTGATTTTCTGACCTCCCCCGGCTCTTCAATGATGTCGAAGCCGTTCACGGTTGCTGTCCCTGATGTGGGCGGAAGTATCGTGCAGAGCATTGAGATGGCGGTAGTCTTGCCGGCGCCATTGGGCCCGAGCAAACCGAAGATCTCTCCCTTTTTTATCTTGAGGTTTAACTTGTCCACCGCCTTAACGTTGGAGTAGTACTTGCAAAGGTCGAAGGTTTCGATGGTGTACTGCATAATTTTAAAGACAGCGCTAGCTCAATTATAACTTTCTTTATTTTCATCTCTTTCTCAAGAATGGGATCATCAAAGCCGCAGGAGCTTGAGCCCTGCGTGAGGCAACTAAAAGAGCAATTATTGCCACGATGTATGGAAAGGTCAGCGTCACCTGCCACGGCACAGGAACACCGTAGGCTTGGAACACCGCCTGAATTGAGTAAACGAGGCCGAAGAGAAGGGCGCCAAACAAACATTTTTGTGGAGACCAGTTAGAAAGGATGACGACTGAAATAGCTATGAAACCACGCGCCGCCGTCATGTTATGGGTGAATAAACCTGTTGTCCCGATTGCTAGCGAACTGCCCGCCAATCCTGCTAAAGCCGTCGCAAAAAGCAAACAAGAAAACCTAGTTTTGATTACACTAATGCCAGCGACATCAGCAGCTTCAGGATTTTCACCTACTGCTCTGACCTTGAGACCAGCCGTGGTTCGATATAAGAAGAACCAGATAGCCGGAACAAGAGCAATGGCCAAAAAAGTAAATGGGCTGACACCAAAAAATATTGCCGGGATAGTTCCAGCAGGTGGCACCTTACCAAAAACATCGGTGATGGCTTTTACGAAAAGGAAGCTAGAGAGACCTATGCCCATCATGTTCATTCCTATTCCCGTGACTATCTGGCTACGGCCGAGCACTATGTTTGAGGTACCTATAACCAACCCCAGTCCGATCCCGATTAAAATTCCTGCAAGCACACCAAGGTAGAGATTACCCAAATATATTGAGGAGAAATAGCTCATGAAGGCACCCATTAGCATCGTTCCTTCAATGCCGAGGTTTAGAACACCCGAACGCTGGCCGATAAGTTCTCCCATCGCAGCAATCAGGATTGGAGTTGAGTAGTCCAATGTTGTTGATAAAATGTATCCCAAAATATCGAGCACCATTTTATCACCTATCGAATCCTATAAAGCCAGACGATCGCGATTAGAATCACCGCTTCCACGAATATCATTATATATCTCGATACTCCTGCGGCAGCTTCCATCAAATAACTGGAGGCCTCAAGAAATCCGAAGATTGCCGCCGTACCTATGGTTGCCAATGGCTTACCCTTAGCCAGCAAAGCTACTGCTATAGCCATATAACCATATCCCCAAAATCCAAGAAAGCCGCCTCCCGGGGAGAAACCACGCAGAAGTCGATGGTGGATTGAAGTTAGCAAAGTGTATCCAGCGACGCCGCTGAGCCCAGAGCTAATAACCATCGTGAGTAAGAGGGTTCTGGAAACATTAATGCCCGAAGCCTTGGCAGCCTTGATCCCGTGCCCGACTGCTCTAATCTGGTAGCCCAGTGAACAACGCTGTAGAATTATGTGTACAAACGCGACGCAGGCAAGGGCCAAAAATAGGGCCACAGTTATTCTAGTTTCAGGTACTAGCACCGGCAACCAAGCCTCTACCGCGATTAGCTGAGTCTGATTGAACAGGTAAACCGGGTCCTTCAGTGGACCGGTTAAGAGGGCATCGATTAATAAAATGGCGATGGGACACAACAACATGCTGGTCAGGATTTCGTTAGTTCCATATTTTATTTTCAGTATTACTGGCAACAGTCCCCAAGCCACGCCGCCTAAGAAAGCGGCAATCACCATAGTTATGAAGTATATAGGCGCCGAAGTGTTTATGTAAAGTCCAATCAGAGTTGCTAGGAGGCCGCCAACCCAAAGCTGACCCTCAGCTCCTATGTTCCAAAAATTAGCTTCAAATGAAAGCACCAGCCCTGCTCCTATTATCATTAGAGGTATGGCGAAGACAACTATCTCTCCAATTTTAAACAAACTGCCAAAAAACTGCGAGAAAGTCTTTGCGTAAGCTTCGATGGGATTTAGGCCGCTCAAGGCAATCACAACAGCGCCGATGAAAAAACCAACAATTATTGCAATAATGGGCGTGATCCATGAGAGGTAAGGGATACTCTTCATAAGTTTCCCAATACACTTAAGTATAATAATTATAAAGCTTACAAAAGCCGTGCCGGTGTTATTGAAATAAAACCCCTTCACCCAGCTCTTGACCTATCTCTTTTGCTTGGTTGTCAGTTGATCAGGTGTCGCCATCTGAACCTGCTTTGGAATTAGGCGAAGGTCTGACAGAACCTCCAAGCGCTTACGATATCGTCGGTTGGAAAGAAGCAATCAAACTTAAACAATACCATCTCTAATTGTTTAGTTGGCGGAAGACATGAGCAGTTTAGCGGAAGTTAGAAAAA